>JBBRDL010000108.1:0-12976 GCA_038203965.1 Chitinophagales bacterium
GAATATCAGTTATGACGGTATGATTTCCGGGCTTGTTCCAGGTAATAATTTACTGACAGATGTCACAGGATGTTTTGATCTATCCAATTCAATCACGGTTGTCCGCAATCAACCGGAAGGTGGCACCCTGACAGGTGGTCCATTTGAGTTCTGCGCGGGAGATAGCATTACCGATGTCACCAGTATTCTTCTGACAGGCAATGTCGGACCTAATTCACAATGGGTAGTGACAAATGATATAAATATCATCATGAGCTTGTCAGGAACTCTTGAAGAAATTGATTTTGGTGGCAATGCCCCTGGAGTTTTCCATATTTGGAATATCAGTTATTTCGGTACGTTGTCAGGCCTTGTTGTAGGCAATAACTTATTTGAAGAGGTAACAGGATGTTCCGGAATATCCGATTCAGTCATTGTCGTCCTTATTCAACCTGATGGAGGTACATTGACAGGGGGACCGTTTGAATTTTGTGTAGGCGACAGCATTGCGGATCATGTGTCTGGCATCGTGCTGAGCGGTGAGACCGGAGAGAATTCGCAATGGGTCATTACAGATGATGCCAACAATATTCTCGGCCTTCCTGCGTCACCTGACTCAGTCAATTTCGACGGTGGTGGAGCCGGTATTTGTCTGATATGGCATGTAAGTTATGACAATGTCATTTCAGGTCTTGAGGTAGGCAATAATCTTTTCACAGATATTGTAGGTTGTTTTGGAATCTCTAATCCACTTACTGTTATTCGCAATCAACCGGAAGGGGGTGCATTGACTGGTGGGCCGTTTGAATTTTGTGTAGGCGACAGCATACCTGATCATGTCTCAGGTGTGGTGTTGATAGGCGAGGTGGGTGCGAATTCACAGTACGTGATCACTGATTCATTGTATAACATTTTAAATCTTCCAACCACACCGGAAGAAGTTGATTTCGATGAGGCGCCTCTAGGCACTTGTCTTATTGTGCATGTACGTTATGATGGGCCGTTGACTGGTTTGGAGATTGGTAGCAATTTACTTACTGACCTTGAAGGATGCTTCAGCTTATCCAATGCACTTACAGTCATCAGATTGGATTGTGAAGGCTTTCAGGGTGGACCCATATTTGAAATGAAAATATCGCCGAATCCGGTAAGGGATGTAATGACATTGCAGCTGTTTTACAAGGGAGATGATACACCGGTTGTGCAGGTATTTGATGCGGGTGGCCGTCTATGTTTGCTGCAACAACATAATTCGCACAGCGATATGTTGATTGACATGAACAACTTTGCAGAAGGATGCTATTTTATTCGTGTGCAGAGTGCTTTAGGAAGTAAGACAACGACTGTAGTAGTGGTAAAATAAACTTTTAGATTAGACTAATTGGTTTCTTGAAAGACTTACAGGACAGAGGAATTTGTCCTGTAAGTCTTTTCATTTACCACTAATACTCATTTCCTTATAAACGCCTCCGTTTATGAAACTCATTTACTTTTATGAAATCAGGAGAGTTTAACAACAAGCTCAAAAGAAGAAAAGCCCTGGTGATAAGAAAATTGAAGATATTGGTGTGACTATAAAAAATAGGTAAGGATCAATTCTCCATTTACAGCTCTTTCGGAATCCGTCTGGAGCGTTGGGAAAAGAATTAATTGATTGGTAAACAACCATTTAAAGCAATGACGTATCAAAGGTTGGGCAGGTTTTGATAAGACTTAAAAAATTTAAACGTATGAAAGTTTTATTATGGGCATTGGGTCTGATCGTCATAGGCGTAATACTTTTCTATATACTGCGGAAAGTAATGGGAGCAGAAGTAAGCTCCATTCAAAAAGAGATGGCTTATGGCCCTTTTGTCATCCGTGCAGAAGCCAGCACAGGCAAAACATTTAACGCAAACTATGGTATGGTCGCACAGACCAGTATCAGATACTCAATCTGGTATGCGGGCAAACCTTTAGTGTTCCCTCATTCTTTGCAAACAGATACGGGGCTGGCTTTTTTGTGGCGGGTATATGGACTTGCTGATGCGCCTGAACCCACCCTGTTAGCTGGTAAAGCCTTTACTTGCTGTACATAAAAAATAGGCAGCCTGTGGTGGAGCCTATCCTCGAACAGAGCAGCGATTTCGCCTCTCTTCAATTTTTGGATAGCGAGGCAGGGCAGCCGGGACCCTTCATGGAGGTATTCTCCAAGAGTGATACCATTGGTTTAGATCAATTGGATACCTTAAAGGGCGGGCGCTACATGTTGGTGAGTGGACACGTAGTGATGGATATACAAACAAACAAACGCTGGCTTTTCAACAGGGACAATAATGCTGTTGACAATTATTCCTTTCCTCAACCCAATGGTGCACTTGCTTTTTCGCCCGATCATAAAAAGATCGTGTTCAATTCCGGATTTCAATCATAGAACACTGAAGAAGCTAATCTGCCGGACTCAGAGCATGCCATCGTCGTATATGATTTTGAAGCAGATCGTGGTTATACGGTACTTTATGATGACACAGATACACGCATGAAAAACATTAGCGACATTAACCGCGATTGGTTCAATACCTATTTCGAATGGAATACGAATGGCGATACCCTTTCCTTAAAGAAATGGGACAAACTACCTAACTGGGCAGGTAGTTATAGTGAAACAGACAATTATTATTATTTATACCCGGTGAAGGCTGGAATGTTGCCTGGATTTAAAGATTTCGTCCTCGCCCAGATGGCATGGAACGAGACTAATATAATCAATGATACAAGCGCAGAATATTCAGGTCGTACCATTGAACTTGGAAGTGGTGCAACGAAATTCGATATCGTGTTTAAAGAGGATGAACAGCAAATCAGTTTTAGTCGAAACCTATACGAGACGGATACACCGGAATATAAAATGTTGGTGCAGAAGATCGCCAAGGTATTTAATGACGAACTATTGTCCGGCAAATACCAGGAGCATTTCGGGCGGATCATGAGTGAAACAAAACGGATTCTTAATTTGGGGAAATAAGTATTGATAGCCGAAAATGTATTTTAGGAGATCGACTTAGAAGTGGTTTTGTGGTGACTTCCTTAGCCTCAGCCTTAGCCTCCTCCTCAGCCTTTGTTTATTTTGGAGCAGGTAAAAATAATTCAGCGGGAAGTTGAAAATATTCGCGGAGTCTTTTGGCCATTTGTAATGTAATCTCTCGTTTGCCGGATAACACAGAAGAGACATGGCCCTTGCTACCTATAAGAGGTTCAAGATCTTTCGCCTTCATGCCGGTTTCCTCCATTTTTAGTTTTATTACCTCAATTGGATCCAGATTAGGCAAGGGAATATTCCTCTCTTCATAATCTTTGATTAGCAAAAGTAGCACTCCCAGCTCATCACTTTCCGGTGTATTTTCATCAGTGTGAAAAATATCCATGGATCTTTTTACAGCCTTTTGATATTGTGCTTCTGTCATGATCACTTTCCAATTCATTATTTATTCATTTTATAAGTTAGGATCCGAGGATTGAATTTTACTGTTTCAGCAATGATTTTATTATACTCGCTATGCGTACCAAACCAAATAATGTAAGCAGCTTGATGACGAAAATTGATTGACACAATTAATCGGAAATCATTTCCCTTAATATTGAAAATCGCCCTTCCTTGTCCGACCAAACTCACATTGCTATAAACCGATTTGAGGTCATTGAAATTTTTGAAACTTTGCTTAGAAAATTCATGATACCAGGTCAACAATGAAATCTTTGCCTGCGGATACTGATCCACATAGAAGACAATTGCCCGTTTGACAATAATATTCATAACAGGAAAGGTATCTAAATAGTTTTCAAAATGCAAACATTTGGAAAAGGGAAGATTAAAACAAAGGGAGCTAGGCGCTACAGAGGTATTATATGATTAAATACTAGATAAATATATATGAAATATTATTGTTATATAATAGTTATTTTAACCTTTTTCCTTCTCCTCAGCCTCAGCCTTCGCCTATTTTCCTCATCACTTCTCGATTCGCTCCAATTCAGCGCTCATCAACTCCCCAAGCCTGGGCACTGCGTATTTACAGCTAAGGCCTTCAGCCAGTAAAAAGTATTCTTAAACCGGTCTCAGGTTTATCAATTATTTTTTGGAAATTTTATAGAAGCGACCTGCATCCGTAATGGCATATAAAGCACCATCCTTTCCTTGCGCAATATCGCGGAAGCGTTGTTCCTCCTCTGCAAGGAGCCTTTCTTCGCCGGACACCTTGTTATTTTCAATGACCAGTCGGCAGATATGTGTACCGCTGAGCGATGCAACGAACAGATTATTTTTCCATTCCGGGATGATATCGGAGTTGTAAAAAGTCATGCCACTCGGAGAGATGACGGGATCCCAATAGTAAACAGGTTGCTCCATATCCGCCTTTTGCTGGATGGCGTCACCAATTTTTCCACCCGAGTATTCGATTCCGAACGTGATAACGGGCCATCCATAGTTCTTGCCTGAGATAATGCGGTTCACTTCGTCACCCCCACGAGGTCCGAATTCATTTTCCCATAGGTCACCGGTCTCTGGATGAAAGGCGATACCCTGAACATTGCGATGCCCATAACTATACACCGCCGGACTTGCATTTGCATTGCCAATGAAAGGGTTTCCTGCAGCAGGCTGGCCATCAGGGGTAATCCGGATGATTTTGCCGAGACCTGAGTTTAGGTCCTGAGCGAGCGGCCTTGTTTCCAGATCTGATCTTTCACCGGTCGAGATGTAGAGGTGGCCTTCTTTTGAATACAAGATGCGACCTCCATAATGCAAGTTGCCTGAGTAAGCAGGCGTGGCTCTATAAATAACGGTAGCGTTTTCAAAGGTTTTTTCATCCACTGTCAACCGGCCTTTTGCCACTGCGGTGACATTACCTTCAGGCAACGACTCAGAGAATACCCAATACACCATTCGATTCTGATCAAATGCAGGATCGATACAGAGTCCCAGGAGACCTCCTTGGCCTGCGCTGTTGACTGCAGGTAAGCCCGTGATGGGCTCTCCAACCATACCGGCAGGGGAGACGATCCGCATGGTGCCCTTTTTTTCGGTGATTAGGAATCGGCCATCGGGAAGTTCGGCGATACCCCAGGGTTTGGTGAGGCTTTTGTCCAGCACTTCGGCTTTGTAAGGGGTTTTTGTGCGAATGCCAGCAATGCGTGTTTGGCCTTCGAAAGCCGGTGTGTAGGTGGTATTGGCGGCTTCTGTTTCCACAGGGGGTAGTGTACTAGTTGTGTTGTCAACAGTATTGTTATCAGCATTTTGTGCCGGTTTGCTGATTTGGTTTCCGCAAGCGGTGATGAGAAGGAGGGCTGACAGTAGGGTGATGAACTTGATTGGACTCATTTTGTTAGATTGAATAGGTATTCAAAGAGAACGCAGAACTGTAGGTGGAGGTTTTCAATGATGTCCTTTACTTCACTTCGCCTAATAAATGCCTTATCTTCCGTCACACAAAAAACTTCAATTCATGAAACACATTCTCTGCTTCATATTTATACTAATGCTGTCCTTTCAATTAAACCTCAGCGCACAGCATTCAAAAATCAAACCACCGGCAAATGCATCAAATCGCATTGAAAATGCAGCCACCAAATCTGACCTGCAACATACTCCACTGAGCCTGGACATACCACCTGGTGGCTTTCCCAAACAAAACCATTCTCTGCACATCGTGGATACACTTCCATTCATCACCACAGCAGAAGTACTCGTCCTCAAAGCAGAAAAACTTTTGCACAAACAGTATGATGAAAATGGATCGGAGGATTCTATTCCCACCTCACGGGCTGTGACCCCTGTCATCGATGCAAGCTTCGAAGCCAATCTGTCGGTGTTGGAAACGCCCTCTAGTAATAGCATTGCCGTTTCAGATGATGGCATCATCATTTCGGCCAATAGTGATGGCATCATCTATTTTACAGAAAATGGTGATCGGCTTTATGATGCGGAGTGGATGGATTTTTTCAACGACGATCAGCTCACATCATCCTTCTTTAGTCCACGCGTCTTGTATGACACCGAAGAGGAACGTTTTATTCTGGTGACGCTTCATGGTAAGACATCATCGACATCGCGTGTGATTATTTCTTTTTCAAAATCAAAGAATCCAATGGATGGATGGAATGTTTACAAATTGCCCGGCAACCCTTTGGGTGATGGAAGCTGGTTTGATTTTCCATCGATCGGTATATCTACCAATGAAGTATATGTGTCGGGTAATCTTATTGAAGGCACGTCTTTTAAAAAGGCGGTCGTCTACCAGATCAACAAGACTGATGGCTATGTGGCGTCTATTCTCGATTGGCAATTTTGGACAGACTTTTTCAACGGGCCGATTTCTATTACACCGGCTTCGTATGGACAGCAAGGGGATTATGGGCCGGGCATTTATCTGGTCAGCAGTGCTGCGGCCGGAGATAATGCGTATTGGTTTTGGGATCTTGACAATGATATTGGAGGTGATCCGGAATTTATCGGTTACATCGTCCCATCCGACGCCTATAGTCCTCCTGCTGATGCTTCGCAATCGGGGACCAGTGACAAACTGGATTGTGGCGACTCGCGCACACTCAATGCCTTTTATCTGGATGGGATCATTCACTTTGTGCATAACATTGATGTAGGTGGTGGTTTTAGTGGGATCAGTTACAGTCGTATGGGTGCATTTGGACAAGGCATGATGACGAGCAATTATGGCGAATCTGGTTCAGCCGATCTCGCGCATGCCGGATTGGCTTCATTTGCTACTAGTGCTTCTGACCGATCGGTTACCATATCATTTCTACGGAGTGGAGCTGCTCTGTTTCCGGAATTTCGTGTTGTGAATGTAGACCAGGGCATGTCGTGGTCTGCGTCCACCCTTGTGAAAGGTGGTGAAACCTATGTGGATCGTGAGGGAAGTGTCGAACGATGGGGACATTATACGGGCATAGCGCGAAGACACAATAGTCCTGATCCGCGGACATGGTCAGGAGGATCTGTGGGTGCAAGTATTACAGGTCAGATCGAACACACCTACAAAACGTGGATAGGGGAAGTGACCAATGGACAGAATGTTAGTACAGTTGCGATCGACAAGTCAATTCCTTTCAGTGTGACACCAAATCCAGTGCGTGATAACATGGAGATCAACTTTACGGTGACAGAAGCTAGTCCCATGACGATTGCGCTCTATAATGCACATGGGTATCTTTTTAGGACATTGTATCAGGATACACCGTCGGTGGGGGAGTATAAGATGTCATTTCATATAGTTGATCTGCCCTTAGGTGTGTATGTGATTTCAATCTCTTCGTTGGGGAGTATGTTGGGGTATGAGAAGATCGTGGTGGTAGATTAGGGGGCGAAAATGATGGCAGTCTCTAATGCCTTAGTAAGGCTTAATCAAATGAGTCGAATAATCCTCCAAAAAGTCAATATAAATTTACCTTCCTATTGGTTTTAAGTAAATAATAGTTTACTTTTGAATCATTGATCCACTTTCAAATCCGAGGGGCAGGAGATGAAATCAAAAAAGAAGAGAATGAAATCTTCCCAATTGATTCGGATACTGCAGCAGGACGGATGGTTTAAAGTTTCGCAGCGAGGATCCCACATTAAAATGAAACACACTACCAAGAAAGGTCTAGTGTATGTTCCTAATCATGGGAGCAAGGAAGTTGCAACCGGTACGGCACTTAACATCTTAAAATCCGCAGGTTTGAAATAACTACCATTGAAATGACACTAAAACCTTTAAAAAAGAAGATCACCGTTATCGTCGAAAAAACAAACACGGGTTTTTCTGCTTATCCTCTTTCCTATCCTGTTGCAACCACAGGCCGAAATATCATTGAATTGCAGAAAAACATTCTGGAGGTGATGGCGTTTTATTTTGAAGAGGAAGGTTATGAAGTGTCAAAGTCTAATATCCAATTGCAAATAGATCTGCAGCAGTTTTTTCAGTATTATAAAGTTTTAAACGCACGCCATCTGGCCGAAAAAATCGGGATGAATCCAACACTGTTATCCCAATATGTATCAGGAACGAAGAAGCCTTCACAGGCGCAGAGCCAGCGGATCATTGAGGGCATTCAGAATATTGGGAAGGAGTTGGCTGAGCTGAGTTTTATTTAACAATCCCAGGCAGAGTATGGTTCTAATGAGCAAGCCTTCCATTTCAACTTCGTACCAAAGTGGGCTAAATCTCCATTTTATCCCTACTCATTTTTCACCGCAAAACTTCCGTTAAAATCAGAAGGGCCCGAGCCACCGGCTCCGTTGCTGCCTTTATTGATCTTGCCAAAGAAATCTCCGCGAATAAACTCACCTTCTGGGCCAAATTCAGAGACATTGACAGTCATGCTGGTAACGTAGGCACTTTGACCATTGGGGATATTGATCTGATTTCCGTGAGCACCAGTGGCGGAAAACTGTCCGACTGTCCGACCTTTAAATACAAAACCAAACCTGCCTTTGACACCGATACTATCCAGTGATTCTATCTCGGTATAGTCAGCACCAAAAGTTGTCAATGCAGGTAAATAATAAAAATATTCCGGCGAAAATCCTTTTATCGTATATCGAATGAATTCTTCCAGCTGATTGCAGGCCTTAATGTTTCCCACATTTAAATTCCGTTCAAAGTTGTAAGCTTGTGGATGACTGACCAGATCATTTGGTATATCATAAACGTACAAGGTCGCGACCTCGCCAGTACAATACGTATATCCACCTTCAAAGCCTCCTTCATTACCTGATATAGGGAAAATGAAATTATTCTTGGGTGTGTGCACTCTTACAAACCCTGATTTAATGGGTAAACCATCACACTGTAGAGCTGTGCCTGAAATAGTGGCATAATCATGTAGGTTATTCAACTTCTTGGCTTCCATCTTGATGTCATCGCTGAAAGGACCAAACTCATACGTTGTTAAAATACTGCCACATTCATTTTTGATACATACGATATATTCTTCATTGGCCGGGATGGGTCCATAAACAATTCCACTAGCATCCGTCCTGGAACAACGCTGGTCATTGATACTTTTGATCGTCAGACAAACCTCAATATTTTGTGCTGGTCGACCATCCTCACCAACATAAGAGGCTTCCCAATTCACAAGCTCTAAAAGTATATCACAATTCCAATAGGAAAAATGGGATACGTGAGCCACATACACATTTCCTTGCAGCTCGGCTTGTCCTTCCGCTATCCATATGCCCTTATCCTCATCAAAATACCAGAGAGGTATAAAAGCTGGCGCCTGACCTAGTTGATTATCAGGTACACCCAATTGAATTTCTACTATTTTTCCTTCTGCGATTTTTAATATTTCCCCATTGTCTGCCTGTATTTCCACTGCTATCATACCGAAACTACCTAATGCCACTTCGTTACCGGACGCATCCTGGCCTATCAATGCCCCCGGCATTTTAGTAGATAATTGCGGATCATCGCCATAGATCAGACTGGCCATGACATGCACATCACCACTGTAGGGTGAGCCATCCTGCCGTGTTACCGAATTGTTGGGGAATATCAATTTGGTTTTTTGGTCAACCGCCATGGTCGCCGCATAGTTGCTTTTAAAACTTGTGATTTCCTTTTGCGGGAGTAAGGTTATCTGAAGAAATTGCGTATTTGATTCCTGAGAATAAAAGCGTCTTGACCCTTTGAAATAGCCTACTTTTTCGACCTGCAAATAATCATCACCGGTCAACATGGCTTGAGTGAAAAAATAAGTTCCACTTTCATCTGTAATGCCGGAAACATCGCCTAAGGTAATTTGCGCACCTTTAATGGGAATGCCAGCAGGGTCTTTGATGGTAACAAAAACGGAACTTTGAAATTCATTAGTTGGACCTGAAAAAATACTGTCCTGGTCATTGGAGCAACTGAAATAACTGAAAATGGTCAGTAAGAGTAGGATGGATTTCGTTTTCATGGGATTGAATTTTTAGAAAAATAATAAATTCATGAGAATTTGACCCAATTACGCATAGGATATTTGCAAATTGTCTGTTTGACGACATGCGATTCAGCGAAGGGATGCTCCGATTTTTCATTTAGTAGGTCTATTGTGGTACAAATGTCTTTTGCAAGGTAGAGCGCATTTATTATCAGACGATTGTAATGTACAATCCGTATATTCGTTTCCATGAACGAAAAGATCTCACCACCAGCATCAGGAGTTTATTTTTGGAGACTTACACGAAAAGGGTATTTAATTAAGGCTGGCAGGGTAATAATGCAATGATGAAGTATTCTTCTATAGTAAGTAAATCAACCGTAAAAAAGCAAGTCTTAGCGTTTCTCGGCCAAACGTGTGTAAACGGACTCATTGCTGTATCCGCCATATACGATATACAAGACAGGTTAAGGTCTGCGCGATTATTTGCGGAAGTAATGAAAGAAATATATGAAGGGGGGTAGAAGCGTCATCGACATATAGTCGTACTAATCAATTTATTAGTTCACGCCAACAAAAAAAGATGTACAACGTTAGCTGTACATCTTTTAAGTAAAGCATAAATATTTTATATGATTTTATGCTCAGAATTGAAATTTATGAATGGCTGATGCTCCTCATGAGGATGATTTGTTGCCTCTCAATAGTGCAACAAGTAACAGAATAAAAACAGCACCTCCAATGACATATACAATTGGATTTTGGTACCAGTTGTCTTTTCTGTCGAGATCTACATTTATATCTATTCCTTTATCCTGTGCCCAGGATACAGTGGTCAGCAAGGTCATCAGCACTATGGCTGATATGCGTATAAGCGGAAGAATTTTAAGCGAGTTTTTCATGATATTTGAATTTGGAGTTAATAGAAAAGTCTAACAGATGAATACTGGATTTTACGCAAACCTGTATTTATATTGGTTTAACGTAACAATAACACTCAGAGGTGGAAATTGTTTACCGGTACGTAAAAATACTTAAAAGCGCCATTTTTTTAGATTTTATAGAGCTGACCTTCATCTGTCATCGCATATGATGCATCATCATGACTTTGCGTGAGATCTCGAAAGCGTTGACCGGCTCTTTCAAGTAGCCGCTCCTCTCCAGTTACTTTATTATCTTCCATCACCAGGCGACATATATGCTGTCCACTAAAGCATTTCAGGGCAGGTTACGCTAATCCGGGTCTCTTCTAAATAGCATCACCAATTTTTCCGCCTATACTGTCTTTCAGGCTTAACGGTTTGTTTTACTTTTTTTATGTCCTGGTTTTAAACTTCCATTTCATTTTGGCTTACGGGTCATAGGCTGATAAAGGGGTGGATATCATGATCAAGATAATAAAGGTTAGCTTAATAGCTTTTAGGGGCATATTTTGCCACTATCGTACTCGATAAAATGAAGTCCCAATTTTCAATTCGAGCTTACTTTTGGCAGGTTGTTGATTCAAAAGGTTTTATTTATTTCAACTTTCAATGCAAGCAAATGTTAATTCTTTACGCTACCTATTATCCCAGACCATGGCTATGAATCCAGCAAATCAATACATCGTCACCCTTAATGAATCTGACCTCCGTTTTGAAGTGCAGACAGATGATGGCATAGCTTATATTGACTACAGGTGGTCCAATGAAATACTTGTTCTTTTATACATATTCGTTCCAGTTTCATTTCGCGGGAAAGGTATATCGAGTGTTCTCCTCGAGCACGTATTGAATTATGCGAAGGAGAAGAAAGTAAAGATCAAAGTATTCTGTCCTTATATTGGAAAATACATCAGGATGCATCCGGAGCATCAGGAGTTACTTGCTCATCCATGAGAAAAGTACCAATCAGCATGTTGTACATATGGCGCGTAATGAAATTAAGAAACGCATTGGGCTCTTTAGCGTTGTGGGTGGTCTTTATGCTCTTTGTGCAATCTGCCCAAAGCCAGGTCATTCATGAATATATGGACCTGCAAATCCATCCGACGATGCATATTGCGCATTCCATTTTTGGTCCGGGATTGACCTATTTCGACGAAGATGATCCTCCTGAATTGACGTACAAACACCAACTGAAAAATGTCAATTATGCAAATTACTGGGAGGACAACAGTGGCTGTCGAATATTTGTGGTGGGATTTCTGACCAAGGAAAGCATTAGCAATAGGGAAAAGGCGCGCGGTAATATCCTCGAGCAGATGACGTATGTCGAAACGTTTGTGGAGCAACATGCTGACAAATTTGCCATTGCAAGGTCACCCCAGGATGTTCGGGATTTGGTGACGCAGACGCAGAAAACGATCATCATCTATTCGATTGAAGGTGGCAAGGCGCTGATCGGCAGTGCAGAAGACGCATTCTTTTGGGCAGATAAGGGCGTCTCCTTCATAACCCTCATCCATTTATTGGACTCGGAATTGGGTGGTTCAGCCATCAGGCCGGGCATGATATTCAGCATCATCAATCCCAAAGGGGCATTGCGCAGCAAGAAACAAAGTGGCCTTACAGACATAGGCAGAAATGCTATTCAATGGTTGGCCAATGCGGGTATCATGACAGATATTACGCACATGTCGGATTCTACACGAGCGGATGCATTAGACTTCATGGCTGAAAAAGGAATTCCGCCCATTTCCACCCACGATGGGTTTAAGCCGATACAAAATATGGAACGTGCCATCACGGAAGCAGATGTGGTGCGCATATACCAGGAAGACGGTTTCATGTCTCTGCCCGTCAGCGGTATTTCCTTGAAGCCTCATCATCCCGACCCGAAGTATCAGGCCTTATTAGATCGTCAACCGAAATATTGTGATGGGTCTATTGATAGTTACCGTTTTACCTACGAAGCATTGCAGGCATTTCTAGCGGAAAATGTGAGACTCATTTTCAACGACAGCACCAAAACCATTAACAACCTCACGGAAAATGAAAGAATAGACCTTTCCATAGGTTTTCAAAGTGATTTTAATGGATGGGTAAATCATAGCCGTCCGCGCTATGGCAAGGAAGGCTGCTTTGAAGCCGAGCCCGATACTGTCTATGAG
>JBBRDL010000109.1:0-12840 GCA_038203965.1 Chitinophagales bacterium
CTGTCTTACACTTCGCACTGTCTTACACTTCGCACTGTCTTACACTTCGCACTGTCTTACACTTCGCACTGTCTTACACTTCTCACTGTCTTACACTTCTCACTGTCTTACACTTCTCACTGTCTTACACTTCTCACTGTCTTACACTTCTCACTTTCTTACACTCCTCACTGTCTTACGCTCCTCACTCTTTCACACTTTATGCGTATCTTTAGATTCATGCCTCCCATCTACCATATGCCCATACGTTTCATTTGTTTTGTCCCTGTGTTCTTGCTTGTTGTTACAACAGTATCTCATCTATCAGGGCAGGCCTCCAATCCTGATGCCGTCAAGGCCATGATTAGCAGGCATAAGGCAGATGCACGAGGTCCTTACCTTGATATTCGATGGTTTTGTAAAGACGGCTCAACACGTGCTGCCCGTGATCCATGTCTCGGGGAAAAGCAAGGCCGCCAGCACGCCCGTTATAAGGATGAGGTAAAAAAAATCGCTGAAAAAGATCACATCTTTCTGGGCCAGATTCTGACTTCTACGCCTCATTCAGATTTCTGGGATGGAGTTAGGGCCCAATCCCGACTCAAACAATATCAGCTCGAACAATATTTGCGAAACATAGATCATGGCTGGATAAACCGAAGAGCTCAATTTTATCGCGGGGCAGTTCAGGCGGAGGATGAAAATGAATGGGGTGTTGAATTTTATCAATGGCTACTCAACGATCCGGATAAAATCAGATCACATTTTTTTCTTATTCGCCAAAGCGCCAAGGATATACCGCATCATGCAGATAATAACAATGCACAACTGGTGCGTACACTTTCCAGTGAAATTGCTGAAGCCTTTCCTTCTTTTCAGGATATGCGTATTAAGATTCATGGATTACCTGATGAAGGAGTGATCCAGCAGGTGGTGCTTTTTCAACAAAACAATAAGGATAAAATTCCTGCGAAGCTGACCCCAATGTTTGAGGAGTTAGTAAAGGAATTGAAAATCATGTTTAGACCTTTCGAGGTCAATGATTTCGTGATGTATCGGAAAAAATTGCCACTGGGCATCGAAGCAGATGCAATCATGAAGGGATTCAACGACCAGTATCCATCTCTGTCCTCACCAGCTGCACGATGCAAGCTCATCAGTCATACCGCTCTCCAGCTTCGAATCCAGATCACTACTACCATGAAGAGCAATGGCCGGCTTGCACTGCTGGATGTGTCTAACAGGCTGGAGAGCCTTCTCAATAAGGAAATATCGCAATGGAAACCAACATCCTTGAAAGACCTTTTAGCGCAGGTCTATTGCCTGTCAGAAGCGGCAGCAGGATTTGGCTTTTTGGAGTTGTGGGAATGGGAGCAGCTAAGGATGGCTATGACGCTGCCAACAGGTAATTCAATTTCATTGCAGAAGCTCAGTGAATTCAGTGATGCGGGCAGGCACATAGCAGAGTGGGGGGCAGGAATGGTTCGCGCTAATTATTTTCCGGTGATTAATCTTTTTAAGGATTTTGAGCCCCTGGCTACAGGATTTTTTGACGATCGGATACGATCATCTGTATTATTGCATTTGGGACTTGCCGTGAGTCGTTTAGGTGATGAATTTGCACGTGAAGCCGATTTCTCAAACGCTGTTCTGGCTATACCGGATCAATCTTCTATTCGTGGACTCAATCCTGGTTATGCAGTGGGTCAACTCATTGTTGTCACAGAAGCTCCTGAAAAAGCAGTGCTCTCCCCTGACAAGATTTATATTTTTTACCAGGCGCCTGAGAATCTCAAACCTGTGGCCGGTATCGCAACGGTCACAGAAGGTAATATGGTTTCACATGTTCAATTGCTGGCAAGAAACCTCGGCATACCTAATGCGGTCGTCTCTAAAGAAAATATGGAAGCCTTAAAAGCTTTCCATCGCCTTGACGTTTTTTATGCTGTATCTAACAAAGGGACCGTCATTATAAAACCATGGTTCACGATGGCTCCATGGGAATTTGAGTTATTTCAAAAGAAAAAGGAAAGAGAAGAAAAAATATCCGTACCTGTAGATCGTATTTTATTAGAAAACCCAAGAATTTATAATCTTAACGAGGTGAATGCCACCCAATCCGGAAAGTTGTGCGGGCCTAAAGCAGCTAACCTCGGGCAGTTAAAACAAATGTTTCCTGAGAATGTCGTAGAAGGATTAATCTTGCCATTTTCCATTTTTAAACAACACATGGATCAGACCATTCCCGGTTCGAAGACAACTTACTGGAACTTGATGTACAGTACATTTAAAGAAGGGGAGAAGATGCGTAGCAGTGGTGATGCCGAAGGTGACATAGAAGCATTTTTACTTCATGGGTTGGATTCATTGCGCGGATTGATCAGGAAAATGCCTTTGCTTCCCTCATTTAAAAGAGAAATTCAGCAACAATTTCTTGCAGCTTTTGGGCAGCCATTAGGGAAGGTACCGGTCTTTGTGCGAAGCGATACGAATATGGAGGACCTCAAAGATTTCACCGGCGCAGGACTTAATCTTACTGTATTTAATGTGGTGGATAGTGAAAAGATATATCAGGGGATTCGTGATGTATGGGCATCGCCTTATACAGAACGCAGTTTCAAATGGAGACAGCGCTATCTGAACAATCCTGAGAATGTATTTCCATCCATTGTGATCATACCAAGCGTGAATGCTGATCATTCAGGGGTGATGATTACGAAAGGGGTCACTACCGGACGTGAAGATGATATTACAGTGGCGTTCAATCATGGAGTCGGTGGTGCGGTGGATGGTCAGGCGGCGGAGTCATGGTTGCTTGTAGCCAACGGAGCTGATATATTGCTCACGCCGGCTAGAGAAGCTTCCTATCTGACCATTCCTGCTGCCGGAGGTAGTGTGCGCCGACAAGCCACATTTGAAAAGCGAATACTATCTTCTGAAAATCTCAAAGGGTTAAGAATGCTTTCCGCCCGGATACTTAAAGAACTACCAAATGCCCCTGGAATAAGTACCAAAGGACCTTTTGATATGGAGCTTGGTTTTAAAAATAATAAGATGTGGCTTTTTCAGGTGCGTCCTTTTGTGGAAAATAAACAAGCTGCCGCATCAAAATATTTGCAGTTTATATCACCTGAGTTCAATGGACAGCAGACTATTTTACTTGACCTGAATATTTGACTATGGTATACAGAAGCACAGCACTCACATTCATCTTGATTTGTCTCTTCAGCATTGGAGCTCCTTCATACCCGATAGATGGGTATCCGTTGACGAATATTCGCCGTCTCGACTATTTGCAGCAAGTGGTTGATGGAGAGATTAAAGGAACCATGCCCATTGCCGGTGCGATGAAATCAGCCAATGATATTTGTCTCAACCTGATGAATCGTATGGGAGATAGCCTGGATAGTATTCCTCCCGCTGATGAGCCATTACAAAAGGCGATCAATAGTTTGTTCCCAAGACTTAATGAGAATTACAGTCTGGCGTTACTTGATATTACAATTGGTCGGCCTTTGCGATATGCAGGACGAAAGGAAACAAATGGTTATCAACCGGGAAGTGTTGGTAAGCTGGCAGTGTTGTTAGGTTTTTTTACGCAACTTGCAAAGATCTATCCTGACTCGTTTGAGCTACGGCTCGAGTTGATGTGCACGAAGGAAGTAAGAGGTGGTAGCTGGGCCTTGACGGATGAGCATACCGTATCTATTTTCAACACACAAACCGGGACACTTAAGAAAAGAACAGTTCAGGCAAACGATGTATTCCTGCTCTATGAGTGGCTTGATTTTATGATGTCAGTCAGTAACAATGGAGCTGCTGCTGTATGCTGGAGAGAGACTATCCTGATGCATGTTTTTGGAAAAGCATATCCTGACCTTACGGAGAAACAAGCAGAGGAATATTTCAAATCCACGCCAAAATCTGAATTATCTGATATTGCTATTGCAGTAGTCAATGACCCATTGCGTGCGCTAGGTATCGGGCATGATGAGTGGCGCCTGGGTACGATGTTTACACGCGGCGCATCAGCTTATATCCCACCGAAAGGAGGAAGTATTGGGACACCATTGGCGATGATGAAATTTCTGATTGCGCTGGAACGTGGCCTTGCTGTGGATGATGACAGCAGTCTGGAAATGAAAAAGTTGTTTTACATGACAGATCGTCGTATACGATATGCTTCTGCACCGGCATTACGGGAAGCCGCTGTCTATTTCAAATCGGGGAGTCTCTACAAGTGTCGTCCGGAAGAAGGATATTCCTGCCAGAAATACAAGGGCAATGTGGATAATTTTATGAACAGTGTTGCCATTGTAGAGCATCCGGATGGGACTACCTACATGGTCGCCCTGATGTCTAATGTCCGCAAGAAAAACAGTGCTAGTGATCATTTGGCGCTGGCAACATCAATCGATCGTATCGTCCGCGGACTTTAATTTCTGTATATTCCAAATTTCAATGCATTTTATGAGGCCGCAGGCCTCATAAAAAAATGGACTGTTAGGCGTAGATTGTGTCTACGACCGAGTACGACAGATGAAAAAGAAAATCATCAGGGGTATATCATATCAGCCGTCTCCTGACGGAAAGTAAAGGTCTTCAGTATATTTATCCTTTCGCCAATATCTTTTCTGCGAAGCTGCTGACTTTGCTATGATCATCCTGTGCGGCCATTGCTACAATAGGATCGAAGTCGCTATGATTTAAAGCTTCGATCAGGTTCAATACAGCCAGTTTAAGCTGGTCATCATCGCCTTTAAGCAATGATTGGAAGTAGGATTTTTCAGTGGGTATGTCAAGTTCGAGCCGGCTGATTTCTTGATGGGTCATCTGATCCAACATGGCTGATTCTATGATGGGGATCATTATTTTCTTAAAGACAGGATCCAGTATGTTATCTAAAAGTTCTACCGTATTGATGCGGGTCTGGGCGTCTTTGCTACGAATATCTTTAAGCAGCGGCATAATACTTCCAGGTGGATATGTCAACCCCAGTACCAAAAATATCTGTTCAAGAATACACTCCAATTTACCATCTAACAATTCAATGAGTTCTTTTCTGGCTTGATGGATTTTCGTATCTTCTTTTTGTTTTTTCAGCCCTTGATGAGCAACATATTTTATGGCCAGGGTATTGCGGTAAAGATCTGTCTCTTTCACTAGAATGGGCATCACACGTTTGCCGCTGATCGTAAGATGTGGAAATATTGCCTTTACCTTATGCAAGGATTCCAGCGCTTCAAGATTTGCAACCTGATCATGATGCTGTACCAATCCAAGCAGGAAATCAACGGCTTGTTGTGTGTCCATCGACTCAGCCAATGATGGTATTTGAATCAGCAGTTCAGTATTTGTTTTTTTATCGTAACTTATTTCTGTCAGTATAGGAAGGATGCTTTCGGGTGCATATTTAGCTAAAGCTTTTTTGGCCGCTACCCTTGTTGATTTTATTGGAAGAAATTCCAATAATGGTTTTATGAATCCGGCGTACTGGCTTTTGCCTGCTGAGACGATAGCTTGTTCCATCACCGTAGGATTGCTATCCTTAAGATAATACAGTAAAACCGGATAAAACGATGAAAGCTTTCCATAGCCAATGGTTCGCGCTATCGTCCTTTTATTCACTTCCAGCACATCGGGGTCTAGTATAGTTGCAGTTTGATTTATTTTATCCTGCACCAGTTGATCGAGATTGAAGGTCTGTTGCATGACAGGATTTCCACTTGCTTCAGTAGCAAGGCCTACTAAGGCTGCACCACTGATCGCCGGATCCGGATCCTGCAGATACTTCTTGATCATGCTCACCCTGTTATTTCTTGTTTGAGCTAATAAACTTGAGAATGCTCTTGATCTGACTTCGTCATCCGGATCTTTGAGTAAGGGTTCAATCTGCGATGTAATGGTGTGATCGGAATGATAATATAAACAGCGCAATGTAGCCTGTCGTACCAGGGGAGACTCATGCTTCAATAATGGAATCGTGTTTGGCATCAGGCGTGGATCCTTACTTTCTTCGATTTGGCCGAGCAGAGAGAGTATTTGTTTTACCGACCCATTTTCAAGCGTATGTCGTGCACCCTCTACCTCAGAGGTATGTGATGATAGAAAGTCCTTTTTCACTTGTGTGACCTTGCCGATGCCTAGTTTACTTTCAAAAGCAAGTACATATTCTTTTCGCACACGTAGAGCAAAATAAATCCATAAACAGATGAGCAGGAGTATCATGATACTGACTGCCCGTACGGAAAGATCAAAACCATTGATGAGGAAGATCAGCATGATTCCACCAATTCCGGTAGCTGTCGTATCCACAAAAACATCAATGAAGGTTTTCACCTGTGATTTGATGGCTATTGGAATGGGGACGATTAATAATTCTGTGGCCGCTTTATTGATAGATTGCTTCAGCGAGATGTCAAATAGTTTAATAGCGGTTCCTGCCCAGAGAACCGGTGTATATAATATGGTGGCAGCGCCCGCAAATAAGGCACCGGGCAGGATAAATAAACTTCGACCGACGCCGATACGAGCCAGGAGACGTTGCGTGATCAACAGTTGTATGCCTAGTGATACGACGTTTGACGTTGAAAACCAGAAACCAAAATAGGCAGTGAGTTCGTCAGGATCTTTTATTCGACCGGAGGCTATAGCACTAAATTGAAATTCAACCAGTTTGGCGACCACTACACTGATGCCTATGATCAGGGCTAGATAGGTCAGATGTTTCGAATGGCGGATATGCTGTAAAGGGTGGCCATGAAGGGTTTTGGTCCTTTTGTTTTGAGCTGCACGGCTTATCGCTGGTACATATGTCTTCCAGATATGTTGATTGATGATCAGGCTGATCACCAGTAATCCTGCGGCTACTAACAGAAGATTTTTATTATCCATCCATGGTGCCAGGACAGAGGTTACGTAGCCCCCGCTAATTCCACCCGCGATAGCGCCTGCACCAAGGATGCCAAAAAGACGCTTTGCTTCAAGCGACGTAAAAACAAGATTGCCGAGCAGCCAGAATTGAGAGGTGGTGACCAGTCCGAAGAGTGCTACACCAATATAAAAGAGATAACTCATCCAGTCTTTAAAAAAACCGATGCGCAACAGGATAGCAAATAAGACCAGAAAAAAAATGGATGTCATATAGGTACGAAACATAATCGTACCCAATGGAAGCATGTTCAGCAGACGGGAATAGGAAGTCGCAACAGCCAGTGCAGACAAAGCTACTAATAGAAAGACAGAAGGTAATTTGTCAATACCCGCGGTCAGAAGAAATTGAGCATTGGCGATGGGTTTGATGATCCACAGGCATTGAATCAGCAAGAAGATATTGAGCTGCATCTGCCACACGCACCGGAATTCCCCTTCACGAATGTCAAACATTCGTAAAAAGAAGTCTTTCCCTTTTTCCAGCAGCGCTTCAAACATATGCGGCTGCTAATCTAGCCCTTTAGGGCCAAGGCGGTATCGATTTTGAGCATTAATTCACGAAGGATTGTTTCGCCACTGCCGTCCTGGGCCAGCGCTACTACAATATACCGACGGTTATCATCCCAGACGAGGGCTGAGTCGGCGTGCCAGTTTTCCCAGGTGCCTGATTTGCGATATACTTTAGCATCAGGGGCAACCCGGTCAAGGACGGAGACAAATTTATGATGGAGTTGTGGGTCCACAAGCATGGCAAGCATGTCCCTTGAGCGGTCTTCATTGACCAGCTGTCCGAAGGCAAGCATGTAATAGTATTTGCATACCTGCATGACAGAAGCTGCATGGCTGAGATTTTTAAGTGGATCACCTACGCGGGTACTGCCGCTGCCATAAGGTTTGCCAACCCATAGGCCACCTCCATTTTTCTTGTCATATAGATTATAACAGGGGTCCTGGAGCACTGTAGATATATGATTGATACCCACGCGATTGAACATGCGACTAGCTGCTTCATTGCTGCTTTTGGCGATCATCAAACGCATGTCCTGCTTCACTTCAGGTGTTTCTTTTAATTTGCCACTAGCGATAGCATCCTCGCAAGCCAAGAGAATAGCAATTTTAGGCAGGCTGGCAGCATATACCATGTTGTTTGGATTGATGGCTGCAAAACGCGAATGCAACGGATCCTGCATATCCACAATGCCAATGCTGAGAGATTTATTCTTTGACAGGGCAACCCAACGGCTGTTTGAATTCAGGATAGACTCCAGTTTGTCCTGCAGTGCTGCATCCTGAAGCTGCTCCATTGGAATCATGGTGCCATCGGGCACGTCCAAAGGGAGTGTGTTTATATCTAAATCTGCGGAGGTAAAGGAAGGCTCGGCCGGGATTTCGATAATATCTGGCTTGATATTGACGTTGGCTGAACTCCAGGAAGTAAGTGTGAAGAAGAAAATAATCAGTACTGAACTCAAGGAGTACAGGATAGAGAAAGCTGTCATTTTCTTCATTTGGAGCAGTTGAATATGTGTGAACTATGTAAATCTAACTCGTAATTGTGTAAAGTTAGTGCCTTAAGCCAGAAAATTCACCACGGTTTACAGCTCGTTAACAGTAATAAGAAGAATTAATAGTTGTTTTTAGGGTTTTTTGGCAATAGGACGCGGGATAGTAGGTCGAAGTATAAGGGGGCAAAAGTGCCAAAAGAGGCTACAGAACAATTAACATACAAATCATGATCACAGCGTTGTTAATTTAACTAAATTACTTGGAGATAAAGGATTCCTTCCTGTCAAGGCTGAAATTTAATCCTCAGGATCCATCCCATTCCTCCTCAACCCCGCCACCTCATTCGCCATCAGGATAAACACATTCCAGCAAAGACCACGTGTCGAAGGCCACCAGCTATCCGTAGTGGTCCATTTGGTCGGGATAAACTCTTTGCTGAAAGGCCATTTGGGATGGAGATAGATCTCCGCCCATGCTCTGTTCTCCATCAGCGGAGTTGCTTTGGCCCACCCATGTTTTAAGCCAACTACATAGGCACAATACTCAGCTCTAAACCAACTCCCTCCATTGTAGTAGTAACCATCACTTTTGCCGTTGCTGTAGTTCTCTTCACCAAATTTTTCAAAGGGCTGGTAGTCGCCGCTGAGATAGGCATAGCCTGGATCTTCTTTGATCAAACGAACACAGATAGGAGCAGTTGTCCCATATTCCGGATGTGGTGAGTTCGATACTTTGTTAAGCACAGGTATCTGATCCAAATGATTTCTGACCATCTCATCAGTCAGCATGGGACGATCAAATAACCATAGGGAAAAGAACTCCGGTTCAAGATCAGTCAGCGTGATGATGTCCGGAAAGTTGCGATCAAACAAGAGATGTTTTCGCTCTGCATCATAAAAGTTGCGGTACCCTTCTTCAGCTTTGCGGATATAGGATGCCGATATATTAAAACCCAGCTCTTTGATCGTCCGCAATGCGATAACCAGCATGCCTTGATTTACTCCGAGCCGATCTGTTTTGGGATTGAAGTCAACAATATCCACCTGGCTCAGAGAAAAGTGAGAGGTGCATAGCCCATCACGGTCAGGATCAAATTCATTCAGCACATACTCAACAGCTTTTTCAATTTTCTCTGGCGGAAGTGTGACACCAAATCGACGTTTGTTGAGCATCGCCCAGATAAGCCATTCAATAGTGGCTTCATTGTCCTTGGCTTCTACAGAGCCCATTCGGGGTGTGATGATCGTACCTATACCGCCCTTGGGCGTTTGTGTTTTGCCCCATTGTTCCCAAAGGCTAAGGTTCAGTTCTTTGTTGTAGGTCGCCACTCCAGCAAAAAATGCATCCCGATTGTACATGTCCGGCGCATAGTTCATGTTGGGCACATTGAAGGGCGTTATGTCGTTGATGTCTGTGATCCAGGTGAGCATGTTGAAATTGGCATACACCAACTTTTCTATCAACGAACCCTCAAAGCCTTTTGCTTCTGCCAATCTGGATTGGGATGATATCATAAACTGCTGATGGGATACCCATGGCTCTGCGAAGATGTAGGTGGTTTTAACTTTCTTCTCTCCGATGGGTAGGATATTGTAAGGCTCTTGCGTCGGTGTATGGGCTATGAATTGCAGGTCTTTTATCTGCAGCGTGCATTCTTTTCCGGATTGCGTGCCAATAAACATAGACACGCTGTCATGTTCAATATGGGGAACGAATATGCTTCCTTTAAATTCCGTCCATTCATTTTCAACAGCAGGAAAGTTGTCGATATATTTTACCCCATATTCCAACTCAATGGTTTTCTTCCCGTTCTTTATTCTGAATAGTTTCAAAGCCACAGGCGTATTTCCTTTGCACCAAAAGGAGATCGTGTAGATGTGTTGATCTTCAAAAGGTGCAATCATTTCTATTCCGGCCCGGCCTCCGGGGTGGCCGTTGATGATCAGCACATCTCCTACTTTTTTTACTTCTGCGTTGCCTTCTACAGTATAGAGATTAGGCATTTTAAGGATCGTGTCTTTACCGGCATCCAGGTTGTACATTTCACCAAAGGTTTGTTTGATGTATTGATTACCTTGTATCCTTTCTGATTCAGAAGCAACAGAAAATAAATTCGGATCAGGTAGTTTACGCATACCCACAAAGCCACCACCACGACCGCTAAACCTTCGCCGCGTATTTCTAGTGTATTCATTTTTATAGCCTGCATCCGTCAGAAAGCCAACGACTACATTGTCAGGTGCTATGAATCCTGCTGCAGGATACATTTCATGCACCAGACCTCCGGGAAAACTATCATATTCAAAGGTGACATATCGCTTTGGTGTTACAGATGGCCTAGAGGTTTCTTGCATAATATACATCATGCCAGGCATGGAGGGCTGAAATAATTCAACGGTCTTTTTAACGATGTTAGCATTCACCACCACATAAGTCACACGCACCGACAGATTGGCATCAAATTCACTGATATATGATTCCCTTAGCAAGGAGATGCGTTGCTCATCTCCCGTCCATGACTTGCCTGACCAGTGGGGAATTGCAGCCATGGTGCTCAGGTCATTGTTGTAGAGTTGAAGTGAAAGTTCTTCCGTATTAGTCACGAGTTTTTGAAGACCATCATAGATGTCCACGTGATAACCTGTCTCATCGTCACCAGCAATTTTTAAGGATAGCTCCTGGGCGTTGAGCAGTGGACTTAGGCATAAAACGGCCAGACACTGTAGTAATAGGACGAGGCCAGATTTACGAATAGACATGGGAAGGAGTTCTATTCCTAAATGTAATGCTATTATTTTTGAACGTCAGGCAATCGCGTTACATCTTCTATATGCACCAGCGTCAAGAGCCAAAGGCCGTTAGTTTGTTTGGTCCATACCAGGCTATAATTTCCTTTTTCCTTAAGCACTGGCCCATTGGGGATGCTTAGATCCAGTGTATAGGTCCCTCCGTCATAAGCGATCTTGTCACTTGTGTCTGAAATGGAGGAAGAGGTTTTAACATTGCTCAGCACTTTCACCCCACCACTGATCCAGTTTTTAGCGATCGCCTCTTTGCCTGCATGGATCAGTGAGTCATTCATGACGACTGCATTGGGTGCCATAGTTGACATGATCGTTGCTGAATCCCTGTTGTTCCATCCTGAAAGGAAGAGTGCATTGAGGGAATCTACCCTGACGGACAAGGACGACGTTTGTTCACTATTGGGTTTTTCAACTCGGGCACTACACCGGATTAGGGCAACTAGGGCGAAAAAGAAAATCAGTGATTTCATGGTGGTAAGATAGTTAGAAATACAGAATCAAATAGATGCAGGATTACTCAGGCCATTAGAAACGACAACATGGTTTTTACTTTAACTTCTTTTGATCAAACGTATGGATGCGTCGGAACAAACTGTGCCCACTTCAGGGTTGATATGGAGCATAAAAAAAGTACAGCAAGAATCAACTTGCTGCACTTTTAAAGATAAGACCGGACTTTCATCATAGAAGGTTACTTGCGATCGCAAGTTTTTCCCAACTATTCAGAATGGTTGAGTATTATCCTGTTTTTTTCGAGTCAACATATTAGATTCGGACCCGATTTGATTTCACTTTTTTGAAATCTAAAGATGATAAGATTCCAGTCGATTTTTTTACACTTTTCCTATTTTATGTTACATCATTCACATATTTGGTGATCTGTCAATAGGCTGAAAGGAATCATGCATACCATCGGAGGCAAGCAACTGCGGATTGAGCACAACAAAACCCTCAATTCCTTTGCAACAGCAAGGGGCTACGTAGTCTTAACTCAGAAAGGCCGAATAATTCATTCCAAAATATATTATTAAACGTCAGAAAGCCTCTTCGCATCTTGAATATACACAAGCGTCAACAGCGTCAAGCCAACGGATTGTTTGGTCCGTACCAGGCTATAATTTCCTTTTTCTTAAAGTGCTGGCCCAATGGGGATGCTTAGATCCAACGTATAGGTTCCGCCATCATAAGCGAGCTTGTCTCCAATGTCTTAATTGAAGATGTTGTTTTAACACAGTTCAGCACTTTTTCGCCAATACTGAGCTCGTTTTCAGCTTTCGCCTCTTTGCAGGTGAGTCTCAAATCATTCATAACGACTGCATTGGATGCCCTAGTTGACATGATCGCTGCCTAATCCTTGTTGTTCCATCCTGAAAGGAATAAAGCATTGAGGGAATCTAACCTGACGGACAAAGACGATGTTTGTTCACTATCGGCCTTCTCAACACGGGCACTTTAACGGATTAAGGTAATTAGGGCAAAAAAGAAAATCTGGTATCTCCGATGCATTAGTTTTAGCGATAAATGCTGAAGCTAGGCATGACTATAAGACATCGGCTATTTTAAAATAAACTCTTTTTTCAATACTTTATAATTAAACCAGCAGAACGTTAGTATAAAA
>JBBRDL010000110.1:0-12809 GCA_038203965.1 Chitinophagales bacterium
AAAAAATTGAAGAGGGACTATACCTGATTTCCATGATCCGCAAACTGGAGCGGGTAGGTGATCATTGCAAAAACATTGCTGAAGAGATCATCTTTAATGTCGAAGCCAAAGTGCTGAAGCATAAGAGCAAGAAGAAAAAAGAAGAGTGATGCTTCGACCGGCTGACGCTCAGCCTAGTGCTACAGCTCAGCAACCAAGAGAAAAAAGAAAAAAGAAAAACGGTGTGCTGAGCGGACGGTTGGTGACCTGTAGCACATGGATGCGTAAAGCAGGTCGAAACATGAAGAATAAATCCAATACAAATCTATACTGCTCGTTCAAGTCTTCAGACTTGAATACCATATCGGCTTGTCTCCTGACAAGCGGACGTATTCCTGAAATGAAATAAAGCAAATTGAAAATTTGCTGACGTGAAAGCGCAGATACAAGCCACGCTTAACGCTACTTACATAAATAACATTTGTTACACTTCAACCTGCTTTTAACCGCTACCTTTCGTTTCTATCATATCTAAAGAGCATCATGAAGAAGCTATCCATCGTTTTCACTATACTGGTAGCGTCCGTTTGGACATCCGCCCAGAACGATCCCTTCCAAATCTATCTTCAGCCAAAAACAATTGAAGGGTTAAAGGGCATACAATCGTATGCTTTCGGTCAACATGCCGGGGAATGGTTAATTATCGGCGGAAGAATTGATGGCCTTCACCGACGCCAACCTTGGGCGACTTTTAATCCTGATGGCCGTAACACCCAAATCAGCCTGGTAGATCCTGAAGCAGGAAAAATCTGGACGGCTCCGCTTACTTCCCTTCCCTTGCATCTTCAGGATCAGCTAAGTTCTACCAATATGGAATTTCATCAGGATGGAAATATACTGTACATCATTGGTGGGTATGGATACAGTGAAACCGTCGGATCAAAAATAACTTACGCCATGCTGACAGCTGTGGATGTACCGGGTGCTATAGCTGCTATAAAAAAAGGAGATAGCCTGGCTTCTCATTTTCGTGCGCTCACTGATGTAAATTTTGCTGTCACCGGAGGCTATCTCCATAAAGTGTATGACACCTACTACCTTGTCGGAGGACATAAATTTGACGGGAATTACAACCCGATGAATAATCCTACGTTCACACAGGAATACACGAATGCTATCCGCAAATTCAGACTGGAAGATAATGGCACCACTCTGGAAGTAACCCATCTGCCAACCATCACGGATACGCTAGCCTTTCATAGAAGGGACTACAATGTAGCTGCACAGATATTGCCCGGAGAACAAGAGGGCCTGATGTCCTTTTCAGGGCCATTTCAGATCGCTGCCGACCTGCCCTACTTAAATGTCGTCAGCATCGATACACATTCATACCAAATCGTTCCTGATTTCGCACAGTACTTCAACAACTATCACTGTGCAGTGATGCCTGCTTATTCCTCTCTGAACGCAGAAATGCATACCATTTTCTTTGGTGGAATCGCGCAGTATTATGTCACAAATGGGCAACTGGTTCAGGATAGTGATGTTCCATTTGTCAAAACAATTGCCCGAGTGACCCGTGATCAATCTGGTCAACTCACAGAATATAAATTATCGGAGGAAATGCCTGGCTACGTAGGCACCAGTGCAGAATTTATTCCAACACCTGCCATTCCTCGCTTTAACAATGGCGTGATCAAGTTGGATGAACTGCACGCAGATACTACCATGGCAGGCTATATCTATGGGGGCATTGAAAGCTCGGCCGCAAATATATTCTGGATCAATGATGGTACGCAAAGTACGGCGCATTCAGTGGTGTATAAAGTGTATATCATCCGAAACCCAACGACCGCGATTGAGTGGGTCAATCCTCAAAGCAACAATGGACTTCAGCTCCAGATTTATCCTAACCCGAATGACGGCTTTTTCACGATCCTTTTCCAACTTAAAAAGCCATCTAGGGTCATGCTTACGATATCAGACGAAAAAGGAAAAGTTCTATTAGAAGAGAATCTGACAGATCAGATGACAATTGGTCTCAACCGTATTGAAAAAAAATTCAAGCCCTTTAAAATTGGCGGGATATATTTTGTGACGCTCACAGCGGATGGAACATCAGCAACACAGAAGATCATAGTGAAAGAGTAGCAAACTCATTATGTTACCCCAAAACCTTTTTGGGTACTCCGCAGTTGTTCACTTACTTTTTCTGCATCCATGTCTTTGACAAACTCAACCATCAGATTGCCACCGATCAGGATTTTTGGATTGATCGCGAGACGGTAAATTTCGCTATATACTTTTTTCTTAGTCGCGTCATCAAAGTCAGATTTCTTGCGCATATGTTTCCTGTATGCGAGCCAGGAAGTAATAAGTATAAACGGATAGAAAAAAGGAAATAAAAACAAGGAGGTGGATTTCACCCGAGTGAAATGATATTTCTTAATGCTGAAGCCGGACAACCGGGCCAATACTCTGAGTTTTTGAATACCTATGAGGAAGATATGTCCAAAATATATTTCGTCTGTAATCTTCTGTGCAGACATCCAGATACTGTCAAGCTCATTGGGGGGAAGAATGGAATTAAATCTTTCGCTTTCATTGAGCAGGTAACTGACCCTGGAATGCAGATTGGAATAATTAGGTGTTGTGATCAATAGTATCCCACCGGGTTTCAGTACCCTATTGAATTCCTTCAGTGCCCCAAACTGATCACTGAAATGTTCGATGCCTTCCTGGCAGATCAAAGCATCGACAGATTTATGGATCACTGGCAGACCTTCCCGTATATTGGCTCGTGTACATTCCATGCCATCGATTTCAAAATACTCCGGAAACAAATCCATAGGAATGGGATTGGCACCGATTTCTTTTAGAATTCTCGACGTAATTCCATTGCCTGCCGGAAAATCCAGGACATCTTTACCTTTGTACACCGCTGCATGCGCATGCAAGTATCGTTTGACATAATACTTTATACTCTTTGGATTGTCCTCGTAGGGCACCTTTACTTTCATCTGTTGTTGATCCCCGTTTTTAACGCAGCAGTCAGGTAAGACAGCTTCGCTGAGGTGCGACGAAATTAATGATTTAATTTTAGCTGCTATCAAGCCAGCGCATTCAACCGATCGTATATCTCTTTGACAATTATATCTCCAAAACCATAGATACCTTCTTTCTTCGAAAAGGCAGCGAAAAATTCATTTCAAAGTTATTCTGTGTTGCCAGCAGTATCTTCATTGTGATAGCCTGTCCACCACTCTCGAACCTTTAGAATAGCCTGAAATAGGTCTTGTGGAGTTCGATCTGTCCGTAGCGTAAATTTATAATCAGCTATTTTCATTGTATTCTACTTTTTTATCAGTGTGCATTCTTCTGACTATTTAAAACGGCTTCGAGATTTTTCAGTTTTCTATTCCAGAATTTATCAAAGTGATCTACCCAGTCTCTGATTTCATTAAAGCCTTGCTGGTTTAAAACACAATGCCGTTCCCGGCCAATTTCCCGGATAGAAATGAAACCTGCGTTTTGCAATATTTTGATGTGCTTTGATACCGCAGGTCGACTCATATCAAAGTTCTCAGATAGGCTATTGATGTTGTAACTTTCCTTGGTGAGGAGTTGTAGAATCTGCCTTCGGCTGGGGTCAGCTATGACTTGAAAAATATCAAGATTTGGTGTTGTCATTATGTTCAGCGTTTAAATGGTCCATCATCTTTTGAATATGTTTCTGCCAACCATTTGTCATACTTGTGAAGATATCTAAGTTGGTTTCTTTGAATCCAGTCTGCAGTAAAGTCAGTTTAGTCCCATTTCCATAGGGAGTCAACGTCCAATCCACTATCGTGTCAAGCGAAAAAATGCCATCGCCCGGGCCGCCTTTCCAGCTGTAGATGAGTTTTTCAACAGGTACTATTTCAAGCACCTTACAATGAAAAACACCATCCAGGTTTAGGCTTGGAATTGGATTTGTTTGGAACTGAAATTCCTGCCCGGCAATTGGCTTAAAGTTATTAGGCATAAGCCAAAGAGCGATTAATTCTGCCTGGGTGAGATACGCCCAAACCATGTTATGAGCCTGCTCATAAATCCATTCGTTTTTGATGTCTGTTTTCATGTTTATGTAACTCAAAAGTTACAAACATATATGTAGCTTTTGAGTTACGCAAACTTTCCTTTAACTATTTTTGTGGGAACGACGGACAGTGGATGAGCACTGATCTTTGCTGATGCCAAAAGCATAGTATGAATATAAAGTTACAAAAATTTCCCTGTGTTTTATGGGCAGGCTGCGCCTACTCATTTCAAATAATCATACTCTATAAACCAATAACCTTCATAACCTCATAACCTTCATAACCTCTATAATCTCATAAACTTATAAACCTATAAACCTATAAGCTTATAAGCTTATAAAGCAGCTGTACTCCTGAAATGAGATTACGCAAATTGAAAATTTGCTGACGCGAAAGCGTAGATACAATCTACGCTTAACTATACGTTTTTATGGCCAGGACGTTGATACAATCTACGCTTAACTATACGTTTTTATGGCCAGGAAGTTGATACAATCTACGCTTAACAAGAGCATGCAAGCCTCAGGAATATCAGACTTTATGCGTCAACTCGTAGATATCTTTTCTCCTGTCACTGAGATTACGCACACTACCACTCAGGTTTAATTCTCTGAGCAGCTCGAAATCCAGATCGACTACCAGGATCATTTCTGTATTGGGCGTCGCTTCCGCTTTTACTCCATTGACCGGAAAAGCAAAATCGCACGGCGTAAAGACCATCGACTGCGCATACTGAATATCCATGTTATGCACCTTAGGCAGATTACCAACACTGCCGGCGATCGCCACATAACATTCGTTTTCTATAGCCCGCGCCTGTGAACAATTGCGCACACGGGAAAATCCATTCTGCGTATCTGTCAGGAAAGGAACAAACAATATATTCATGCCTTCATCCGCGAGGATCCTACTCAGTTCAGGAAATTCAGAATCATAACAAATCAATATACCGATCTTACCACAATCGGTATCGAAAGCTTTCAACGAACTTCCACCGACCATCCCCCAGACTTTTCGCTCATCAGGGGTAATGTGTATTTTTTCATATCGTTCAACCGAACCGTCACGCTTACAGAGATATCCCGCATTGTACAGTTTGTCATCAATTACTTCAGGCATACTTCCTGAAATGATATTGATATTGTAGGCAATTGAAAATTCAGAAAACTTGCGGGTTATATATTCCGTATGTTGAGCCAGGTTGCGGATCGCCTCTGCTTCGGATAGATGGTTATAATCAGCCATCAGTGGTGCATTGAAGAACTCCGGAAACAAAGCGAAGTCACACCTGTATCCGGAGACTGCATCGATAAAAAATTCAGCTTGCTGAAGCAGTTCATCAATATTTTTATACAATCTCATTTGCCACTGAATCAACCCTACCCTGGCCGATTTTTTTATAGAAACGGCACTTTCTGACTTTTCCTCGTAATAAATATTATCCCACTCCAGCAGTACTGCATATTCTTCTGATGCCTTATCCCCTTCCAGATATTTTTTCAGAATCCGCATCGGGTGGAAATCATTCGACAACTGAAAATTTAATACCGGATCATGGATTTCTTTATCCCTGACTTTACGTATGTATTCCTTTGGAGTCACCTCCGCAGCATATTTGTGATAATTAGGTATTCGTCCGCCAAAAACAATTCCTTTTAAATTGAGCTTTTCGCATAGTTCTTTGCGGTAGTCATATAATCGTCTACCCAGGCGTAGACCACGGTATTCGGGTTTGACAAACACATCAATTCCATAAAGTACATTCCCGTCCGGCTGATGGGTGTCAAAGGAATAGTTGCCCGTTATTTCTCTATAGGTGTGATTCTTCTGTGTCACCTCACTATCCACCCTTATAGACAACGCACAACCTGCCAGCTGGCCATTCACTTTGAGCACTACCTGCCCCTCAGGAAATTTAGAAATCAGCGCAAGGATATGTTTTTCATTCCAGGTATACTCAGGCATCGACGGATAGGAAATAATCATAGCTTCTTTCAATTCGGGATAGTCCATTTCCGTTAAAAAGGCTAGTTCAATATTTTCAATATTTGTCATACATGTTGATTGTCCGGTGAATGAAAGCGGGAGGCGTGATCTCAATCACCGATAATGAGTGGGCACAAAGTTAATCCTATTTTATTATCCTTTTACCCCCCTAGCCCCCTAAAGGGGTTACACACTGTGACTATTTATTTCATTTATACCCATTTTTATCTTTCATTTTCAATTGATTGATATTTTGATCATGCGACCCCTGGGTATGGATCTCATTGGTTGCATCTTCAAGATACATCTCCTCCGAAACTATATACAGTAACAATGCACCAATGACTATTTGAGCAGCCCTCCAAAATAAAACTATAAAATCCGGATCACCGATGATATCCTGGATGCAGGGAATCAGGATATGAAATTCACCGCTAATCATAAAAATGATGCCCCATATTTTAAGTGCTAAACGCAGAAACCGGTAGTTTGTAAAAACCAAAGCTAATAGCGTAATCTGTATAGTGATGGAAATTAACGATTTCAAGGCACCTGAGGTGAATAGCACAAATATATTAGCCTATAGAAATATTGATATCAGTAGAATCACTAAAACTTTATATCCCGTTGACAAAAATCTGGACTTCATGTTTGCTGCTATTTATTCTACTAACACAAATTCTATATTGCTCTAAATGTCTATCATGACGAAAGAAAAGAAATTTTTTATGCTTGCTGACACTACAACTACGGGTATACGTGTGCTGAACGAAGATACCATATTAATAGTCTTTTAGAATTACATTTGGCATCCTTATAGCCCCTAGTCGCTTAAAACCTCAACTTCACTCTGCAAACGAGTGGTTAATAATTACAATGGCCAATTCCTACGTTAATCCACAATTGAAATTCCTACTGGAATTGAGGCAACATGACTTCACCGCGCTTCAAATAACTACCAAATGTTTATATGCCACTCGTGTAATACGTTGAATATCAAATGTAGACTTTGCTTCAATAGATTATTAGAGACGCTCTGAATCGTTGAGAAATATTTTTCCTATTCTCTAACCAATTATATTTCAAACTTCTTTGGACGTTTAATGGACGTTCCATGATCTTTTTCTGGCATGTTCCTTTTTTTACTTAACATAAAACCCGGCTTAAATATATACCAATGCGTCATACTAATGATGCTCCCTGTACAACATCTCCCCAATAGCACCTTTGTCACCTATTATCCTTCCCTTGATAAGCCAGGAAATACCAAAAGCGATTAATGCAAGGGCTTCAAATATCAGTGTCCAATAGGGAAAATCAGAAATAAAACCAATGACAGGCACCATCGCACAAAAGAAGAGCATCGCGTAACCGCACCACCTGTATATTTTGTTTTCATTGAGCGCACTAACAGGAATGTCAGATGTTTTTTTCTGGCCGATCGTAAAGACATTGATGCAAATAATCGCCAAGATCACAAAAAATAATCCGGCAAATCCATAATGAATCCAGCCTATCGCATCATAACAAAAAGGAAACAGGGTGTAAACCTTTTCTGTCTCACAATCAACAGGATTGGTCGGTACCAACGCTACACCAAACGCCATGACCCCGGCTATGTTGGTCAACATGCTGTCATTTTTAAAAAAATTCTTATTGGTATGTCCCTGGTATCGGATCAAAAAAAGCCCTACCGCAAATAAGACCCCGGTAAACAATTCCCTCAGATTGGTATAATAAAAATGACTGATAGATCCTTGTGTTTTCGTACCAAAAAAGGGTATCAGCGATAACAGGATGAGCAGCAGTGGCAGAACAAATGCCAGCATTCCGATGGATTTCCGGATTCTTCGATAGGTACTTACATCATTTGATGTTGGAGTACTTTGGGCTTTCACTTTCATGGTTTTTTATTTTAAAGGTTTATGAGAGAATTAAATTGTATTAGAAAAAAGGTATCAGCTGTCAGCAATTAGGTATCAGCTATCCCCTTTCTGAAAATGTTTGATGCTGTTTTTATGCTACTGCTTAAGTTTTCAATCTCACTTTTCACTCGGTTGGTGAGTTCAGTCGAAAAATCATTTTTCATGTCGTGGGCTAAACCCCCTTCCTACTATTGCGCCCTTTAAGGGCTTTATTAGAATTAGCACTACACATTCTCGGTTGCTGAGCGTCAGCAGGTCGAAGCATCACTTTTCACTTTTCACTTATACTGCTCCATTGCATAATCTGCTCCTCCATTTCATCCTGCGATGTAAATCTGGAAACATCATAACACCCCAAAGGAAAATTAGCCGTCCTCACAATACACCGATTGCAATGTGTGCATGGTTTGTCAGGCGTATTTATTCCTGCTCTAAATAGTTGTAACAGATTTACATTCGCGAGTAGTGGACGCGCCATCGCCAGCATATCCGCTTTGCCCTTTTGTAAAGTATCCTCCATGATATCCATGGCCTGGTAACCTCCGTTAGAAATCACCGGCAATCCTATTTCGGCCTTAAATCGCCTGGCATCATCTGCAGAGACAGCCGGCACATAAACCCAGCCGATATTAGCTACTGGGCTCAGAATAAACTCTGGGACAATGTTGAACAAAACAGACCGCCACCATGCTTTGGCAGAAAGATGTCTGTTGGCATTGTAAAACATTTTCATTTCATGCACCGGGAATGTCCCGGGAGTACCTTTAGGATTCGGAAACCCATATCCTTTGTCGATGTGCAGGTAGGCGATCCCAAGTGTTTTCAATTTTTTGGCGTAGTAGAGATTATCTTCAATCGTACTTCCAAAATACCAGTGCTTCAAAGGAAACCTCAGTGGCAAGCGGAGATTGACTGGTTGATAATTATAATCTGCTGCGGATAACCGGATCCCGATTGGAAAATCTTCCCCTACTTTTCTACGTGCAGCCAAAATGATTTCTTCCAGCAGGCGAAACCTGTTGTCCAGCGAACCACCATATTGATCCTTTCGGCGATTGATCCCCGGATTGAGAAACTGGTGGATGAGATATCCCTTGCTGGCTGTAATTTCAACTCCATCTGCACCTGTCTCCCTTACGCGTCTTGCCGCTTCGGCAAACTCATGGATCGTAACCTCTATTTCCTCCAGGGTCATCGCCTTATGAAAGTTGTTGTACCCATAAAATAAATCGAATAAGGTCGAAGAGGATTTTGAATCATTTTTCTGCGCAAACATACTGGTGTGCGTAGCCCCGCCTGTATCCCCTATCTGGATGATATACCTGCAATCATATTGATGCACCGCCTCAATCGCAGCGGAGAGTGGTTTGATAAAACGATCATCACTCAGTTTAGGATATTCCATCGGTGAGGTCCAATGATGATTCACACTGATGGTTGCGGAAATAATACCAGCGACTTCATGTTCGGCAAATCGCTTTTCAAAATTTTTAAATGCCGATGTCACCGTACCATCATACAATGAAGTGCGGCCGCCAATAGATGACCGGATGATCCTGTTTTTGAAATGTAGGTTTTTGATCTGGAAGGGGTCGAACAGCATACATGGGTTTTCTGATAAGCAAAATAAGCATTGTTCTTCATTTATATATCAAAGGCTAAAGGGGCGGAAGAGGCGGAAGAAGTTAAAGACATCTTAAGCTAATTTCCGGCTTCAAAAAGTAGCAACTACTCCTCAATCCCCGGCCTCACAAATACCCTCGCATCCGGAAATTCGCTCAAGGTTGCACCTGAGCCCGCGTGCGACAAATCAAAAAAAGCATCCTTTGGGAAAAATCATGACAGCCGTTTTCAACGTCATGAATTATCACTCACACTGACACTCTTTTATTCCCTCCTCACCTCAAAAGTCCCCGTCATCTGATATTCAGGCACAAAATTAAACTCTGAAGTCCGTGCCATTCCTTGAAAACGTCCGATCAAATACTCACCGATATCCCCATACTGCTCAACCGTAATATAAATTGGGCAATATAATGTCCTGTATTCTGCCCTTGAAACCAAATTCCAAAGGATGACCCACTGACATCCAAACCTCTTATACTGGTAGCATCATTTCCATCTTTAAAAAGTTTGATATCCACTGAATCATAATAAATGGGATTAGAAAAGCCCTCAATGTGTATGATGACAAACTCGTCTATACTATCACAAGTAAACAATGTATCCGTTTCCATTATAGGTGAAAATAGAAATGTGTGTGGTTTGGAAAAAAAATCATCATTCGCGTCAAAAGAATAGACAGAAAATTTTTCTTCGGAACAACCTGTAACCACCGTTTCGAAAGCGCCAGTAATCAGGTCCGGAACAACATAATACGTGTACTGTCCGCTCGTGATTTTCACAAAACCATTGGTCATTGGTTGACCCGCGCAGCCAACAGCAAATCCTGAAACATGGCTTTGCACATTAGGATCAGTAACACCAACTGGTCCTAAAAATACTTCGTCAGCATAAGGCCTAATGGAAGTCGTAAATATTTCCTGATCACATTTTTCATATACCTGCAAGGTCAAAATTTCATTTGCAGCGACCATTCCGCTTACGACGCCTTCTTCGTTAGTCAGTGCGCAACTTATCATTTGTAGATTTTCTATAGTAATACAAACCCTGACCTGGCAACCCAGTGGCATCCGTGAATCCTTCCTTCGATCCCAATACAATTATTGCATTACTGACACGAAAACCTTCAGGTGTAACCACTTCCACAAAAAGCGGAACTTTAAATATTCTCTGTGCCGGAAATAATGGATCAGGGTATAGGACGTCAGCGTCTTTGGAACATCCACCTAAAAATACTACACAAACGAAAAGGTTGAAAATTGGTTTCTTGTCAAAGGGGTTGAGTTTTGTTTGAGTTACATTTTCCCTTTAACGGTATTTATTGTATTGAATTATTGACCCACGACCATATTAATTTCTAAATTCCGAAACTTGCCATTCTGCCTTGGTAGCTTGCTCCCAACACTTTTCTCTTACCCTTGAAAATTTTCTGTAAAAATGCCGATGCCGAATTGACGATAAAGTAACAAGCATAACACCATGCATACAGATGGATTATTGAAGCTTTGCCTTTTGAAAAACAATTTACATTAACACAACCAATCTGAAACGTATGTACCGAAACTTTTACTATACATTATGCATAACCCTGTTATGTCTTAACTCAAGGGAAGCTGCATCCCAATCACTCGTCCATTACTGAAATTTTAATAATTCCGCGACCGAAGGCGAACTCCTTACACCAAATGTTTCGCTGACACCGGGAGCAGCTATTGAACATATACCTGGCACTGAAAGCGCTATTCAGGTCACCAGCAACACCGGGCAGGGCTTTGACAATAATAATCCAAATGCCCGCAACGGCGATGAAGCAGGCACACATCTTCGATTTAACAACCCAATCGGAGGGACGCTTATCTTTTCTCTTCCCACCACAGGGTATCAGCAAGTCGTCGTCAATTATGCAACAAGGCGATCAGGATCTGGCGCAGGCACGCAGACGATTGAATATACCATTGATGGCGTCATTTACATTGCGTGTACAACGATTGATCCAGTTGACGGAGACCCAACTCTACACACATTGGATTTTTCAGGCATATCTGAGGTAAGTGACAATGCAACTTCATCAAACAGCTCACTGTAGGTGCATTGCAAGACATGATCACTTTTACGCCTGATGGAAACTATGTCCTTACAGCAAACGAAGGTCAGCCTGATGACAGCTATCAAAATGATCCCGAAGGCTCTGTCAGTATCATTGATATCAGTGGTGGAATTGGCAACCTGACTCAATCAGATATCAATACGTTGCTGTTCACTGGATTTAACGCTGATGAAGCAGCACTGCTTGCTTCGGGTGTGCGTAAACTTAAAAGCACAAGCACTTTTTCTCAGGATTTTGAAACAGAGTATATCACGGAGGCTAAAGACAGTAAAAAAGCTTGGATTACGCTACAGGAGAATAATGCTCTTGCCGAACTCGACCTGGAAACAAAAACCTACACCCGTATTATTCCCCTGGGCACTAAAGACTATAGTGCTTTCGGAAGCAGGCTGGATTTATCTGATCAAGGTGGCTTCATCCCTATCGCCAACTGGCCTTTGAAAGGATTTTATATACCGGATGGCATTGCCAACTATACAGTAAATGATGTCAACTATCTCATTACCGCCAACGAGGGCGATGAAAAAGAATACGCCGGACTAAATGAAAGGTCGACCGTAGCTTCGTTTAACCTCGAGGCTACAGCATTTCCACAGGCTGCCGTGTTGAAAGAAAATCACAATATGGGACGTATGCGGGTTTCTAACCTTAGTGGCGATACGGATGGAGATGGCGATTATGATGAATTATATTGCCTTGGTGCAAGATCCTTTACGATATGGAATGCATCTACCGGTGAGCGTGTGTACGACAGCGGCGACGATTTCGAGAAAATCACCTCCAGTCTGCCATCTACCGCTCCTATTTTCAATGCAGACAATACAAACAACACCCTTAAAGGTCGAAGTCGCGCCAAAAGTCCGGAACCGGAAGGAGTAACCATTGTGCCACTCAATGAAAGCATTTATGCCTTTATTACCCTCGAGCGAATCGGTGGTATCATGGTGTATGATGTAACCGATCCCGCACAACCTGTTTTTACAGATTACATTAATACAAGGGATACAGAATCTTTCGAAGGTGATCATGCACCGGAAGGAGTAATCTACGTTTCACATCCAAATGGTGAACACTATGTCCTTTCTGCCAATGAAATCAGTGGTACAATAG
>JBBRDL010000111.1:0-12652 GCA_038203965.1 Chitinophagales bacterium
CGGGCATCACACCAACTGTTTGTTCCTCGAGTTCCCACCATGTATTCCGTTTGCTCCTGCCACATCCTAAACGGAGCCAATGTGATGACTTCGCTTCATTTCCGAAATGATTTCTTACTTTCATTTCTCAAACCTCCTGGATTTGACCTTTTTCATGGTATTCAAGGGGTTTGTATTTTTGACGCCCTTGATATTACTGATGATATACGTACCCACACACTGTGACTTTTTGTCGACCTGTGCTTTTTACCTTAACCTTCCGACTAGGTGAAAAAGTACTATTGGCCTATGCTGGCAGGTGTATTCCTGGTGAGCATTTCATGGACTCCACTGCTGGGTCAGGGATATGTACTCAATGGTAGTGCTTCGTTTCTGGGTGGTGAATGCTACCAGCTTACACCGGATTCACCCGGTCAGGCAGGTTCCTTTTTTTCACAAAACACGATCGATCTCACCCAGCCATTTTCACTACAGGCATCGTTTTTTTTTGGATGTAAAGATGGCAACGGCGCAGATGGTATTGTCTTTATCCTGTCTACAACAAATACCGCACTTGGCCAGGGGGGCGGAGGGCTGGGTTATGAAGGTATTACGCCTTCGATAGCTATTGAATATGATGATTACTTTAATGGAAACTATGCAGATCCTGCCAGCGATCATATGGCGGTGATATCTATGGGATCTCTAAATCACAGTGCTCCAACTAGTCTGGTAGCACCGATAGATATATCTAATATTGAAGACTGCATGGACCATTGTTTCGCCGTCAGTTGGGATCCGGTAAGCCAAAGGCTTGAAGCTACGCTTGATGGAAACAGCATCTCTTATGCCGGCAATATCGTGGCTACTATTTTCAGTGGCAACCCACTGGTCTATTATGGATTTAGTTCAGGTACAGGATCACTTTCTAATTTGCACCGCGTATGTTTTGGCGCGCCGGAAGTGGATGAGATGCCTGATGAAATGATTTGCAACGGTGAAGAGTTTCAATTGCAGGCAGATGATAATGGAATTGCCTGGACGTGGGCTCCTGATCCGACATTGTCTTCACTGACAGTAAGCGATCCAATTGCATCTCCTATAGTTACTACCACATATACTACTATAATAGAATATTCCTGTGGTTTTTTTGGTTATGATACAGTGGAAGTTGTAGTACTTCCGCTACCCGTCGCCTCTGCATCAAATAACGGCCCTGTATGTATTGGTGATGCACTCACGTTGATGGCAAGTGGTGGTAATTCTTATCATTGGAATGGGCCTCAAGGATATAATTCTTTCGCACAAAATCCCGTGATCAACAATGTCACGATTGGTATGGCAGGGATTTATGCTGTTACTATAACAGATGCAGCAGGATGCACTGATGTGGCCATCACTATTGTAGAAGTTGATCCGGGACCAGTCATTACAATTGATCCTACACCGGATCCGATGTGCGAAAATATAGATCCATTTCAATTGACAGCCGATCCTCCTGGTGGAACCTGGAGCGGAGGAGAAGTTTCAGCAGATGGCATTTTTGATCCAGGTTATGCCGGAGAAGGAGTACACACGATAACCTACACTGCAACAAATGCAAATGGATGTTCCAACACTGAACAAATCAATATAGAAGTTGTACTGATTTCGGAAGTGCTTATCGATCCGCCGGGCACACTCTGCGAAAATGCCAATGCTATTCAGTTAACGGCCAGTCCATCAGGAGGAATTTGGGAGGGAGAGATTACTATAGGGGGCATTTTTGATCCGGCCGTTGCCGGCGACGGACCTCATCTGATCATCTATACAGTGGAAGATGGAAATGGATGTATCAATGCTGCAGAGATAGTAATCAATGTAGTGCCTGGACTTACAGCTGATATAGAACCAACGGGCCCTTTTTGTTCAACGGATTCAGCTATTACGTTGATAGCTATTCCGCCTGGTGGACAATGGGGTGGTGTTGCTAACAGTGAAGGCGTCATCTTTCCCATTGATTTAGGAGCTGGATTCCATGAAGTCACATATACGCTCAACGATCAGAATGGTTGTTTTTTCGGTGATCAGTTTATAGAAATTTTATCTACACCTGATGTTGTCATTGATCCGCTCAATCCACTTTGTTTGGATGCGACCATTCAAATGCTAACGGCGAATCCTCCCGGAGGTATTTGGAGTGGCGCTGCAAATTTAGCCGGTCAGGTTGATCCCGCTTTATTGGGAACAGGTATTCACGAGGTCATTTATACCCAAATGTTTGCAGGAGGGTGTACAAATGCAGACACCCTCCATGTTGAAGTGCTTCCTGCAGCGCCCGTTATAGACAATCTCAGTACGAGCTGTGATCCTACTTCGACTTTTTATACAGTTACTTTTTCAATGACAGGTGGCGATCCATCGACGTATGTTATTGAAGGAACAGTGTCGGGTACATTGATAACAGGTAATCCGGCTATTTTCATCAGCGAACCACTGCTCAGTGGCACACCGTATATTTTTTGGGTGAATGATGCTAATAATTGTGATCCGGATACGGCAAGTGGAACAAAACTTTGCAACTGTCTCACCAATGCAGGAATCATGAATTTAAATCAGGTCGCAGCGTGTGAAGGAGATACCATTACGGTTCTTCCTCCTATAGGTGTGGTGCTAGATCCTGATGATTCGTTGGTATACGTTCTTCATCTTGGATTTCCGGATAGTATACTTTTGATAAGTGATACGAACTTATTTTTATTAGTACCTCCTTTGATGACTGGTGTCACCTATTTTGTTTCATCGGTAGTCGGAAATTCGATGCCGGGCACCGGGGTTGATCTGACAGATCCATGCTTATCCGTTTCCTTTGGAACCCCGGTGATGTGGGTTTCAAACCCTTCAGGGTCAATTTCAGGCACGACCTCTATTTGCAAGGGAGATAGTGCAACATTTAGTTTTTTACTCAGTGGTATCGGTCCATTTGATGTCCAGTATACGGATGGAACCAATACGTATTTTCTTGACAATATTTCATCAGGACATGAAGTCACCTTACTGCCGTTAATGACTACCACCTATACAATGATAAACGTGGCAGAAGCGAATGCACCTATTTGCGCTGGCACTCCCGGAGCGAGTCATACTATAGATGTGTTTGATCCATACATCATTCCGATATCAGAGCAGGTGTGCACCGGGGATAGCCTATTTATTGGCGGTGCCTATCAGACTGTGGAAGGGGTTTATTTTGATACACTCCAGAGTACACAAGGGTGCGATAGCATCTTGGCTACGACCTTGATATTGTATGCACTTGATACCACCTACCTGACCGATACCTCCTGTGATACTATGCAGACAGGCGTTTTTACAGATGTCTTCTCAGATCAGAATGGATGTGACAGTACCACGATCACCACCATTACCTGGGTTCTGGCAGATACAACTTTGCTCCAGTCATTCACTTGCAATGAGCAGTCAGAGGGAATATTTACTGATGTTTTGATTGGTCAGAGTGGTTGCGATAGTGTGGTGATTGAAACGGTCATTTTCGTGCCACCTGATAGTACCTGGACATCGGGGACAACATGTGATCCTTCTATCGCAGGGACATTTATAGAAGTGCAAATGAATGTGGCAGGTTGTGACAGTTTCTTAATTGAGATCATTGTGTTAGTGGATGCTGATACAACAATAATTACCGGGGAAACATGTATCGCTGGTGAAGCTGGTGAGTTTATGCAATTGTTTACCAATGCCGGTGGTTGCGACAGCCTTGTGATCGCATCGATTGATTTGCTACCATCAGACACCACCGTTTTTCAGGAGTTGACATGTTTCTCACAAGATGTTGGGACAGTAGAACAAGTGTTGACTAACGTATTTGGATGTGACAGCCTCTTATGGACGATCACGTCACTTGCGCCTGAGGATTCATGTTTAGTGCCTGAGATTCACCGCGAGATATTTATTCCAAACATCTTTAGTCCGAATGGTGATGGCATCAATGATTATTTCTTTTTATCAAGCCATCCTGAGGCTGTGGCCAGTATTCCAATCCTGCGCGTTTATGACCGGTGGGGAGGACTTGCTTTTCAAAAAGTGGATGCGCTACCTAATGTTCCGGAGCAAGGATGGGATGGAAGGGTTAAAGAAGAACCTATCAATCCGGGGGTTTTCGTGTGGGTAGCAGAAGTCGTATACATGGATGGAAAGACTGAGACCTTTTATGGAGATGTTACGTTGATGAGATGATGTTGAATAAAGAATACCGAACAAGGAGCAAGGAAGTAAGAAGGGACAGTCTGGATACAGAATACCATTCTACTCAATAACCAAGTAAAAGCTGATAAAAATATAAAATCAAGTCCCCCTTTCAGGGCTACCGTTTATACACAACTTAGATAATGATGTGCCTCTGGAAGAGCGTCACAGGGAGGAGTCGAACTATTGCTCCTGCAGCTAGGTGAATTCCTTATAAAAATTGGCGCAGCCGTGGTTGGAGTTTGCTCCAACTACCATTTGAAGACATTTCGAAATTTTAATAAAGATTCCCAATTGGAATTCCCATGGTTGCAGAAGCAATCAGTTCGACTCCGCTCACTGCGGCGCTCTTGCAACGGCCAAGGCCATTTGATTCTTAGAATTTTCAATTAAAATGTAAAATTGAGATGTGTATAAACGTTAGCCTTCAGGGGGTAGGGGGTCTGCATGGGCAAGGATTATAAAAATATCAAATTAAATTGCCACGGCTTTACAGCCGTGGGGTAGTATAATTAAACCCTTTCCAGCACCACCGCGTACCCTTGTCCAACACCAATACACATCGTAACCAATGCGTACCGTTTATCTAGCCGATGCAATGTGCGTGATGCATTCAGGATAATCCGGGTACCGGTCATGCCTAGTGGATGACCCAGGGCAATGGCACCTCCGTTGATATTAATCCGTTCGTCATTGTCTTCAAGGCCGAGTGTGCGGGTGCAAGCCAATACCTGAGCCGCAAAAGCTTCATTGATTTCGATCACATCGATATCATCTAAAGTCAATCCTGCTCGCTTCAATGCTTTTAAAGATGCTCCGACAGGACCAATGCCCATGATGCGCGGTTCCACACCTACCACTGCGGAGGAAACAATCCTGGCGATTGGTTTTAAATTATGTTGACGCACACCAAAATCCGAAGCTATCAACAAAGCTGCAGCACCATCATTGAGTCCACTGCTATTGCCGGCAGTTACCGAACCTCCTTCTCTAAATGCAGGTTTCAAACCTGCCAATCCTTCAGGAGTAGAATTTCCCTTTACAAATTCATCCGTCTTAAAGATGAGTGGATCCTGCTTTCGTCTTGGTAATATGACAGGCGTGATGTCTTCAGCCAAAAAAGAAATTCCTGCAGTTGCTTTTTGCTGTGAGCGAAGTGCCAACAGGTCCTGGTCTGCTCTTGAAATTGAGTAGAGCGAAGCCAAATTTTCAGCCGTCTCGCCCATCGCCTCAGTTCCATACAACGCTTTCATCTGTGGATTGATAAAACGCCATCCAAAAGAAGAATCAAACATTTCTCCATCGCTTCCAAAAGGTTGGCTTGATTTGGATATCACCCACGGTCCACGGGTCATATTTTCTACGCCACCGGAGATAAACACATCGCCATCACCTGCCTGGATCGCCCGATGTGCATGAATCACAGCAGACATGCCTGAAGCACATAAACGATTAATAGTCTCTCCGGGTACTGACCATGGAAGACCTGCCAGCAACAATGCCATGCGCGCCACATTCCGATTGTCTTCGCCTGCTTGGTTGGCACACCCCATGATCACATCATCGATCAATGCCGGATCGAGATCCTGATGTTTTTGCATCAACGCTTTGATCACATGAGCTGCCAGATCGTCTGTCCGTACAGCAGATAATGTCCCCCTGAATGAACCAATGGCGGTTCGGATTCCGTCTATAATAAATGAGTCTTGCATGTGGTGATGTCGGTTTAATTGGCTTTAGGGTCGATATAACCTTGATATGTTCCCGCTCAAAAATACGTCATGAATTCTTTTCCATGAACCGAGTTTTTAACCCAATATTGATATTGATCCTCAAACCACCCCTAAGGTTCCTATGGAATGTTGTTTTTATACGTCCTCCACAAACATTTATGCTGTAATAAGGTTGTGGCAATCTGATCAGGTATTGATTTTTTCATTTTTGAAAAACAGTGCATAGAGAATCATGACCGCACCAGCGATACCGGCAGGAATCATCCAGATCATCTTCCAGTTATGCGCTCCGGAAGCATCGGCATAGGTATCATAAATTTCCCCTGCCAGCCAGAAACCAACCAGCATGCCTACGCCATAGGTAGCCAGCGTAATCAATCCCTGTGCTGAACTTTTCATTTTTTCGCCGGCTTTGTAGTCGGTATAAATCTGGCCGGAAACAAAGAAGAAATCATAACAGATACCATGCAGGATGATGCCGCTAAACAGCATCCAGACCCCTTGTCCAGCATCACCATAAGCAAAGAGTAGATAGCGTATTGTCCATGCAGCCATACCCACCAACAGCGTTGTCTTCAGACCAAATCGTTTGAGGAAGATGGGAAGGAGCAACATAAAGAATACTTCAGACACCTGACCTAAGGTCATATTACCGGCAGCATTTTCCATGCCGACGGTATTAAGAAAGAGATTGGCATTCTGATAATAGAAAGCTAACGGAATGCAAATCAGAATTGAGGAAATGAAAAATACAAGGAAGTTTTTATCCTTAAGTATCAATAATGCATCCAGGCCGAGTATCTCACTCAGAGATGGTTTTGTGCCACGAATATATTTTGGAGGTGTATCAGGCAATAGGAAACTAAAAAATCCCAGAAAGGCAGAAACCCCTGAAGCCATATAAAATGTGTTTTGCAGCAAACCTTCTGATTCCCATTTGAAAAGATATCCAATGAATAGGCCCGCTACGATCCAACCAATCGTACCCCAAAGCCTGATTTGTGCAAACTCACTGGAAGGATCTTTCATTTGCCGAAAGGAGATAGAATTGACCAGGGCAATCGTGGGCATATACAAGGCCATATAGATCAATATAAATGGAAAGAAAGATGAAAAGGATGCTGATTGTGCAGCGAAGTACATGAACACAGCTCCAGCCAGATGTAAAAAACCTAGGATTCGTTGTGCGGAAAAAAAACGATCTGCAATCAACCCAATAACAAAAGGCGCGATGATTGCACCTAGCGATTGTGTGGAATAGGCAGCGGATATCTCATCGCCATCTGAGCGGAGAACAGTAGACAGATACGTTCCAAGGGTCACAAACCATGCACCCCAGACAAAAAACTCAAGGAACATCATCAACGACAATTTAATCCGGATTGTTAAATTCATAAAAGTTGTTTTTCGATTTTAAAACTAAGGAACGCCTAATTTGGGAAAAAAGGAATAGATCTGCCCTGAAAAAAGATCCCTGTTGTAATATTGTCGTAATTGTGTACTTATAAATCGAATCTCTATGAAAATGACTCACCCACTCAAGAATGTTTTATTAGGACTTAGTTCCGCACTAGTTATTTTCCTGTTTTCGTCTTGTAGCTCGACCAGGGACTTTAAGGCATGGGTTGCGGACGCAGACATGGTCAGCCAAATCGATTCGATATGTAATCTTCAAATGCAAAACGCTCACTTTCCAGGGATGGCTGTAGCCATTGCTTCAGGAAATAGAATGATATGGTCAAAGGGATATGGCTTTTCCAACCTGGAAAAGAAAGAAGAAGTTGATACCAAAGATGATCTTTTCAGGATAGGGAGTATTTCAAAAACGGTGACTGGATCGGCTATGGCCAGACTTTATGAGCGTAGGGAGATTAACCTGGATATTCCGATTTCCAATTATTATAAGGACTGTCCCAAGAATATATGCAATCTCACTCTTCGCCAGATAAGCGGACATCTCGCAGGGATCAGACATTATCGGGGCTTTGAGTTTTTGAGTAACATCCATTACGACAATGTAATCGATCCGCTCGAAGTCTTTATCCATGACACCCTGCTTTGTTTGCCGGGCGAAAAATTTAGTTATTCTACTTATGCCTGGACGCTGGTCAGCGCTGTGATGCAAATGACGGAACAAAAGACGTTTACGGATATTATTGCAGAGGAGGTCAAAATGCCTTTGCATATCACCGATCTGAAACCTGACTATAAGGATTCTACTTCCTTTCAGCGTGTTTCATTTTATATATTCGAGGATGGAACCCATCGTCCGGCCCCAGAGGTAGACAATAGTAATAAATGGGCAGGCGGAGGATTTTTATGCAGCGCAGAAGATCTTGCCAGGTTTGGATTTGCGTTTGTTGCTCCCGGTTATCTGAAAGAAGAAACCATCACTAAATTTACGCAAAGCCAAACCACGAACGATGGAGTAAAGACCAATAATGGAATTGGCTTCTTCAGTGGAGCAGATGGAAAGGGCAGGGCTTGGTTTGGTCATGGTGGAGGTTCAGCAGGGGGTACCAGTATGTTAAAGATCTATCCGGAGCAGGATCTTGTGATCGTGACCCTTGTCAATATGAGTAGTGCGCAGATGGATGACCTCGCCACGAGAATAGGGGATATCGTGCTTGATCAAAAGAAGAAGTGACATTTCGAATCCTTCTCATTTCAGCTTTGCAAGTATCCTGTCGATCTGTTTCAGGTGGTGTGTCATGTGATCATTGAAGAAGATCAGGGTCTGGTACAGGGTCATTCGTCCTGCAAATGGATGGTTATAGACAAGATGTGAACCAAAGGAAGGTTGATGCTCCTCAATAAATGAAATCAGGTCAAACCGCACAGCGCCCCATTTTTTATCTAGCTCGTCCGGGAAGAGGATGTCCTGTTGCTCCCACATATTGATTGCCTTTGGAGCTTTTACCTTGATGGAAGTCCACAGGATGAGTTTGATCAACACTACAGCTCCCCATGATCTCATACGATAGGTAGGAATGGTATCAGGGTATGACATTTTTTTGCGGAGATAGGCCAGCGATAATTGTTCACTCAGATAAATATGGTTTACTGCCTGGGCTACTGACCAGGAGCCGGGTGATGGTTGATGCATATACATTTCCGCTGGCATGGTATGAAGTTGGGCAAGAAGATTTTTTTTCTTGCCTTCCAATTTCTCAAACTGACGACGGATCTGTTGTGTTTTTCCGGACATGTATTTGTACTTTAGGCTGTCAAAGTAGAGAATAATAAAATAATCAGCTTATGTCTTCACATGATCAGAATTCTTCCAGGGAAAGAACTTATACGTTTGATGAATCTATTTTTAAACCAAATATGGAATCGCGTATTGAATTGCCAGCAGATGAAGAAGTGGCTTTTGAGGAAGTGCAGCCTTTTGATCAGGTGTGGCTCTGGTTGCTTTTAGGAATAGAGCTCGTGATTTTAGTAATTGTTTTGTTGACGACTGGTCAGCCATTCTGGACGGTAGGATTGGGGCTTGGTGCGATGACGTTGACGATGGCCTTGCTGAGTTCACTCAAACTGATTACAAGAATTGATTCAGTAGGGATTCATTATAGGATGGTGCCGTTTCATTTCAAAGTGCAAACGATTCCTTGGGAGGATGTTGATCAGGTGCATGTTCGGCAATATTCACCCATCGTGGAATATGGAGGGTGGGGTATGCGGTACGGAAGAAGTGGAAAGGCATTCAATGTGCGGGGTAATTATGGAATTCAGATTGTGAAGAAAGGAGGTAAAAAACTGCTTCTTGGAACACAGCGTCCCGACGATGCGTCCCGGCAACTGAGTGCACATCCGCTGCTGGTGTGAGGGCAAAAAGAAAGAGCGCCGAAGGGTATCAGCGCTCTCAAATCTTCTCTTGATGTACGTTCGGGTGGAAAATAAATTTCCCTGTTCCCGTTGCCCCGAAAGGCAAAAGTAGGTTTAGCTACCTTACTTCTTAGTAGCTTTCTTAGCTGCTTTTTTAGTAGCTGCTTTCTTAGTAGCTGCTTTCTTAGCAGGTGCTTTCTTAGACGGAGCTGCTTTAGCGGCAGCCATAGTCTTAGTAGCGATTGCTTTCTTAGGAGCTGTTTTGCGGACTGCTTTCTTAGCTGCTTTCTTAGGAGCTGCTTTGCGGACTGCTTTTTTAACAGCCTTCTTAGCTACTGCTTTTTTAGCTGCTTTTTTAGCAACCTTCCTTGCACCTGCTTTCTTAGCAACTGCTTTCTTTGCAGCTTTCTTAGGAGCTGCCTTCTTTGCTGATTTAGCCATAATGAATAATGAGATTAAGTTTGCAAATAATTAAATAGAATAGCTGTCAACATCGTTGGTCGAAAGGACCGAAATGAGGACAGTTTTTTTTTCCGTGGAGAGATGATGGGACGATCTATATGGATAGAGTATGGACATATTCTGGTACAAAAATACACTTTAGATTTATTTAATATATATTTTTTGAAAAAAAGTTGAAAATATTTTTATCACGCGCGTATGGCTTCCGTTTGTATTTTGGAAAATGAAACACAAAAACTGAACCAAAAATTTGGAACCACGGGGGACCCGCTGATTGTTATCATGCGTATTAGGATCAAAATTTCATCTATGGCTATTCTCAAACTTTCAGCAAGCAATATCCTTTTTCACCTGCGGAGGAAGATCGCTTTCATCGGATCCCCGCTTCTTTATGCCGCATTGCTGATGTACTTCGCATTCAGGCGCAGTGATACACCGGCCTGGGCAAAACGTATTGTGATGGGCGCGATGGTATACTTGTTTTCACCCATCGATGCCATCCCTGATTTGTCTCCTGTCATAGGCTACACCGATGATCTGGGCGTTTTGACGTATGGACTCGTGATGATCGCTGCATACATCAACAAGGAAGTCAGATCGTCTGCAAGACATACGATGAATAGCTGGATAGGTCCTGTTGATGAAGTCGCATTGGATAAAATTGACAAGCTTCTCTGAAGTTTCTGATCATCGTCCGGTATCTTTGTTTGATGAAATCGTACGGTGACAAAAATCTATTTATCCGCTCATCACGCTCACTTGCAGGAATGTTTTTGATCCTGATCTCAGGATGCAAACCGTCCACTCAGCCTGTAGCGGATCCTGCATTACCCCTTGAAATAAATATCCAGGCCATCAGTTTTCTTGGCGATACTCTCAGGTCACCGGAGGTAGATGAGGAGGCATTTTATGTCGCAGACAGTCTTCTTCAGGAAGCTTTTACCTTTTTTGACGAGGATAGCACTGACCTCAATGCCATCATCTGGTATGGTAGACGACTGGCCTATATGCATCGGTACAGAGATGCAGTGACCATCTTCAGCAGAGGAATCATACATCACCCTGATGCGCCGGAATTGTATCGCCACCGTGGTCACCGATACATCACCTTGCGTCAGCCAGATCATGCTATTGGTGATCTGGTTCGTGCCACCGCCCTGGTGCAAAACAGAAATATTGAAACCGAACCGGATGGAATTCCCAACAAACTAAACATGCCGCTCAGCAATCTTCATTTTAATATATACTACCATCTCGGACTCGCCTATTATCTCAAAGCAGATTATCAGCAGGCGATTGACGCGTACTCGACGTGCCTGACGTATGCTGTCAATTCCGATCTGCAAGTGGCTGCATGGTATTGGTTATACTTGTCTAATCTAAAAATAGGCAACCATGTTGCTGCCAGGGAAATTTTAAGTCTGGTCGATCAGGATATGGAGATCATCGAGAATGAAAAATATCACGTGCAACTTCTCCTTTTTAAAGAAGGAGAAAAGCATGAAACCATGCTTTTCCCGATAGATGATACACTTGAGATGTCTACCGGACAATATGGAATCAGTTGCTGGCATGATGCCAATGGTCGGACCTCAGATGCTTCATCTGTTCGCAAACGAATCCTTTCATCGGACATGTGGCCTGCTTTTGGTTATATTGCTGCAGAAGCAGATTCTGCCAGATTACTTGTGCATTAAGTTTGATGATATGCGTTACGAACCTATTCCTACAAAGTTGTTTTCGGACCGGCGAGAAAGTTTTACCGGAAAGATGGTTCCTGGTTCAATAGCCGTTTTTTGTTCTAATGATCCAATGCCGAGAAACGGTGACCAGTTTTATCCTTTCAGACAGGATTCAGATCTATTTGCATTGTGCGGATTGGATCAACCTGGTACGATCATCGTACTCTATAAGGATGCAAAACGTAAATCAAATCACGCCCTTGCTTTTATTCTCCCACAAGATCCTGAACATATGATCTGGCATGGTGAAAGGTATTCCCTGAAAAAGGCACGAGAGATTTCAGGAATCTCCTCCATCTATACATTAGATCAATGGGATAAGATCATGCCCGAACTTTTTGGTTCGGTCAAGTCAATATATATCCATCCCCGTCAACAGGATCGGTTTGAGACACATGTGCTTTCTCAAAATGACCGCATGGGTGAAAAACTCAAACAACAATATCCACATCACACCTTTTCGGCGGCACAACCCATCATGCAACAATTGTCAATGATCAAACATCCTGCAGAGATTGCCCTCCTTAAAAAGGCTGTTGAGGTGACAGGCAGCGCATTCGAAAATGTGCTCCAACAGATCAGGCCCGGCATGAAAGAGTACGAAGTGGAGGCAGATCTGAACTATGTGATTTCAAAACATGGGTGTCAACACGCCTTCGAACC
>JBBRDL010000112.1:0-12544 GCA_038203965.1 Chitinophagales bacterium
AAAAGATAATATTTCGGGATGTAGCGCAGCCCGGTAGCGCATTCCGCTACGCAGCTTTTTGAAAAAAGCAAGTGCGGCGGAAGGGTCCCAGGTTCGATTGTTCTTGAAGGAGAACAGAAAAAGATAATATTTCGGGATGTAGCGCAGCCCGGTAGCGCATTCCGCCACGCAGCTTTTGAAAAAAAGCAAGTGCGGCGGAAGGGTCCCAGGTTCGTGTTCTTGAAGAAGAACAAAAAGATAATTTTTTCGGGATGTAGCGCAGCCCGGTAGCGCACCTGTTTTGGGAACAGGGGGTCCCAGGTTCGAATCCTGGTATCCCGACGTTAAAGGCCATCCTTCCGGATGGCCTTTTTTATTGGCATGTCATACTCAACATATATTCTACAATCAGAAAAGATGGGAAGCCTAAAAATCGGTTCCACGAGTAATCTGGAAGATCGATTACATAGACACAATACCGACCAAAACACCTACACAAAGGCAAGGGACCCTGGCAGCTTCTGTACAGTGCAAGCTTTGAAACAAGAGCGGAAGCAGTCCAATTGGAAAGATATTTAAAAAGCATGAAGAGTAAAATCCGTATGCTAAGATGGATTGAAGCGCAGCCCCGGTAGCACATTCCGCCACGCAGCTTTTTGCAAAAAGCAAGTGCGGCGGAATGGTCCCAGGCTTGCCCCGTTGTCGCCGTACATCGGGGTTCGAATCCTGGTATCCCGACGTTAAAGGTCATTCGTCTTAGACGTATGGCCTTTTTTTATTTAATGAAATGGAGTACTTCACCTACATCCTACAATCAGAGAAATCCGAAAGCCTGTACATCGGCTCCACAAATAATCTTGAAGATCGACTGTACAGACACAACAACGATCACTCATTTTGACTTTGGTGTTTCAGAATGCACGCTCAAGAATATTATTTGTGTGTGGAGCTAATTGGTTCTGATGGAAGGTGTAATAAAGGATCTTAGTTAAATAATCCTTTTCTTATCATTGATAGTTTTCATGCACCCGCCCAAACACTCTTGTAAGGATCAATAGCAATTTGCATGTAAAGAGCCTGATTGTTTATTGAGAGATGTTTATTTGCTCTGTGCAGAAGATTACACTATCTGTTTTCTATTGTAAGATACTTTTTTATAAACGAAGCCAATTCCTCCCCATGCAGATTCTTCGCAATGATTTTTCCTTCTCCATCAAGAATGTAATTAGCGGGAATCGTCGAGATTCGCAAAGCCTCCATAAACGGAGTAGCATCTCCGCTCAAGTGAGATGCATGCATCCAGGTGGCACCATCTTTGGTGATAGCAGCTTTCCATGCAGAATCATTGCTGTCAATTGAATAGGCAACGATCTGTAATCCTTTTTCCTTGAATGATGACCAGAGTGGCACGAGGATTTCACGATTTTCTTTTCGACATGGAGCGCACCATGAGGCCCATATATCAAGGAAGGTCAATTGCTTTCCCAGTAATAAATGTAGCCTGACCGTATCACCAGTGACAAGCGGCATTGTAAAATCAGGTATGACATCTCCGATCATCACCGGAAGTATTTTTTTATCTGCAGCGGCACAGAGTTCAATGGTAAAAAGATGTTCAGGGTGAACACGATGCCACTTCGCACACTGTCCATGCAGAAACTCCGGAATCCGCTCATAATCACCAGTTGGAATCGCCCAGCGAATCGCAACCATTGCTGCTTCAAGACTGATTGTTCTGTCAGCAAAATCCAGAAGTACTTTGGTGTATCTGTTGTACACATCTTCTTTTTCCATCAACAGCGAATCCGCATCTGAAACTTTATTGTTACCAGATAACAAACGTTTATGAGCATTGATCCTTGCATCGCGCAATGCCATCAAGGTCCGATTCTCTTCTGATGGATTTTCAATAGTGAATGTTTTTTGGAAGGCTATGATGTGGGCCCGAAATTCTATTGCAGTTTCCTTGGTAATAACGATCGGCATATAGTTAGCTTCAGAGGGCATCTCGTCAGCCAGGTGGTTGGAAAACAGACTGCCCTTTTTCTGAACAGCAAGTATTGCCAGATTTTTTTCTCCTGCAAAGGGAAGATGTTGAAAAGCAAAATGCCCATCAGCGGCTATTGCAGCAGAATCAACAACCTGAGCAAGATAATCAGCAACTATTTCATTGAAATGTCTTGGCTTTAATAGATAGACTTGAGGTTTCCACTCAGGAGCTAATTCAATATGCCCCGTGAGCTGATTTTGTGTTTGAGCTTTACAAGAAGGAATAGTCATCGTCAGGTTGACAGCCAACAACGATAGGAGAAGGGAAATAACTTTCATCACTTTGAGCGTAAAGACTAAAATCAATTTAGTCGTGACACAAAATTAACGGGAATCAAGTTGTATTCCAAAAAAGGAATGGGACATTTCTGCAATTGAATAGAAATTGCAGACAATACTGGATGCATAGAGACTGAAAGCTAACAACTCTTTAGAACCTGATAATCCCCTTTGCTCTGAGATAATCGGCAACTCTAGCTTCCTTGCCACCTACGCGTTCTACTGCTTTCTGAAGTTGCTCACGGGTGATTCCCCATTTGCTAACCCAGTAGGTTACGTCTTCCGAAATGTTCAAATTGACCATCTTCCTGGTCACTCCACCAGATGTGTTTATATCTTCTGACATATTAATTATGGAAATAGATGAACCTCAATATACGTATAGGTTCTGTAAATCAGCCATTTAGTTTTGTTTTCTCGATGTTAACAGCTTGTTGGATAAGGCTATTGGCCTAAGCCTTAGTGCATTAAAGAAATGCCAAGTACCTCTCTTAAAAGGAACGAGTTCTCTGGTTACTGCCAAATTTTACACCTTTACCACTTATTGTGAAGAAGTTTCTCATCATTACGTACTATTGGCCACCAGCCGGCGGAGCAGGCGTCATGCGCTGGGCTAAGACGACTAAATACATCGCTCATTTTGGCTGGACTCCGATAGTGTACACACCATCTAATGGCGAAGTAGGCGTACATGACGATAGCCTGCTAAAAGAAATACCATCAAGCACTATCGTTGTAAAAACACCTATTTGGGAGCCTTATAACCTCTATAAGATTTTCCTGGGCCGTAAGAAAAAGGATAAGGTCTACTCAGGTTTTATCAATGAAAAAAAGAGAGCATCGCTGGCTCAGCGGATTTCAGTTTTCATACGTGGTAATTTTTTTATTCCTGATGCGCGTATGTTCTGGATAAAGCCTTCCGTAAAGTTTTTAAAAAAATATCTGGCAGAAAATCCCGTGGATGCAATAATCTCCACAGGGCCACCTCACAGCATGCACCTCATCGCAGAAAAAGTGCATCAAGCCACTGGTATTCCCTGGATCGCAGACTTCCGTGACCCCTGGACGAATATTGATTTCTATAATGACCTTCAACTGACTTCCTGGGCTGACAAGAAGCACCACAAGCTTGAATTGAAGGTGCTCAACAAGGCAAGTAAAGTGGTGACCGTGACATGGAGATCAAGAGAGGAGTTTAAGGAATTGTGTGGACGTCAGGATATTGAAGTGATACCCAATGGATTTGATGAGGCTGATTTTCCAGTTGAACTCCGTGGCCCCTTGGATAAAGATTTTACGATCGTCCATATTGGTTCGATGAATAAAGACCGTAATCCTGAAGTATTATGGAATGCTGTACAAAAAGCGCTTGAAGAATCATTAGACCTAAAAGATAAATTGAAGATACGCCTCGTAGGACCTATAGATTTTTCAGTTCGGTCATCGGTGGAGCAATTCGGCCTTCAGGCATTTACGGAGTTTGTTGAATTTATCCCTCATGATGAAGCTGTGCGGCTACAGCAACAGGCTCAGATAAATTTACTGGTGATCAACAACTCACCTAATGCACGCACAATCATACCCGGCAAACTTTACGAATACCTGGGTTCCGGCAGACCATTATTGGCTATCGGACCAAAGGATAGTGACTCCGCCAAAGTGATCGAACAGACAAAAGGTGGTGTAGTGCACGAGTATGATGATGTGGAAGGGTTGAAGAATAGGATTCTCGATTACTTCAATCTCTACAAACAAGGCAACCTCAAAGGAAATGCAGAAGGCACTCAACGATTCACTCGTCGCTACCTCGCCGGTGAATTTGCAAAGGTGCTGGATAGTTTGTGATCTGTTTTGGGTGCTGCTGATACATCTTTTAGATGTCAGACGTCAGACGGCAGATTTCAGACGCGTTACGCTTGAGTTCTCCTTTCATCTAATGTCTTTTCACAATGAGTCTGATTAATGGAGTCCGGCATCTTTTATCTGGCATCCATTGTATCTCGAGTCTGACATCTGATGTCTGGCGTCTGAAGTCCCAAAGATGCGCCTTGCTTATCCTACAGGCTGTCTAAGCTTTTTCTCGATATCCTTCACTGTACGTTTAAACTCAACATCCGTATCGATCATGTCATTGACAGCGCGCACGCTATAGATGACGGTGCTGTGGTCACGGCCACCGAAACTATCACCTATCGCTTTAAGAGAGTGATTGGTGATGTTTTTAGCAAAGTACATTGATAACTGACGTGCTAAAACGATATTCCTCTTTCTGGTTTGCGATTTCAGTTTGTCAATAGGTACTTCATAGTGGTCAGCTACACACTTTTTAATGTGGTCAAGGGTAATGACGGAACCGGTATTGATCACAACATTGTATATGACTTTCTGCGCAAGTTCGATGTCAATTTCTTTTCGTGTCAGAGAGGCATGTGCGATCAGGTTGACGATTACACCTTCCAGTTCACGGATGTTGTGGCGTATATTATCACAGATATAATGTTTGACTTCAGGGGTGAACGTGATGCCTGCCATACTTGATTTGTGTTCCAGAATCGCCATCATCGTTTCATAATCCGGGGCCTGGAGATCGGCGGATAGGCCCCATTTAAAACGACTGATCAACCGTTCTTCCATGCCTTGCAAATCTTTAGGCGGTCGGTCGGAGGTAAGGACTATTTGGTTACCACTCTGATGTAACTGATTAAAAATATGAAAGAAGATTTCCTGGGTTTTTTGTTTGCCGGCCAGAAACTGTATATCATCGATGATCAATATATTCACTAACTGGTAGAAGTTAGTGAAGTCACTGACCGCATTGTTTTTAATGGCTTCAATGATCTGGTTCGTAAATTTCTCAGAACTTACATAGAGTACCGTTTTGTCGTCACGTTGTTTTATGACCGAATTTCCTATCGCTTGTGCAAGATGTGTTTTGCCTAATCCAACATCACCAAACAGGAAAAGGGGATTAAAGGCTGTACCTCCTGGATTGTTGGCTATAGCTTCAGCTGCCGAGCACGCAAGCCGGTTGCAATCACCTACAATGAGATTTTCAAACGTATAGGACGTATTGAGTTGGGGGTCAATTTTGAGCCTTTTAATACCGGGTATGACAAATGGGTTACGAATGTCATTTTCAACTTCATTGGAATGAGTTGACGCAGGTTGTTTGCGTTTTCCGTTTTTTTGCCAGGGATCATCTTTTACGTAGTTGTATTCGAGATTAGCTTTTGGTCCAAGGGTTTGGCGAATAGATTTTCTAAGGACGGGCAGATAATGTTCTTCTAACCATTCAAAGAAAAACTTATTGGGGACTTGAAGGGTTAAAGTATTTTCCTGCAAACGTATTGGGCGGATAGGTTCAAACCACGTTCTGAAACTTTGTTCGCTGATCTCCTCACGTATGACAGTGAGACACCCATTCCATACTGCATTGCAGTCCTGTACCATTATATCTGACACTCTAAAAGGTTATTGAATGATCCCGAAAGCCTGACCGGCGAATTGCCCCGGGGGGAGTCCTTGAGTCGGATGAGCTTTGATTTTCACGTTTGTTTCTTCTTACACTTTACTACGGGATTGGACAAAGATGAAAAAAAAATCGGTGGATGTTGAATCATCCCCTTATTTTTCCACAATAAGGCAATTATAATTGTAATACACAGTCAATCAGATTGATACACATTTTTTTAATGCCATTCAATAAACCATTGACAGTCAATTCATGATCCATCAGGATGTGCATTTTAACACTTGGTTATACTTCCTTCACCCAAATGCCTTCGCATGAAACACATTTGTTTTTTCGGTTCTTCTCCAGCGTGACGTCAATTTTTCCTAGTCGGAGCCCTGCCCAGCCTACCTGATGTATGATTACATTATCGCCTTCTTTGTTGCGGTAGATATCTGGTTTGTCCATGAACGTGTGTGTGTGTCCGCCAAGAATAATATCAATTGATCTGCTGTTTTGTGCGAGCATGATATCACTGACTTTTGGAGAATCGTATTTATAGCCGAGATGAGACAAACATATGACTAGATCACATTTTTCATCATACTTCAGTATGTCTGCCTGTTTCGTTGCATGAGCGATTGGGTCAAGATATTGTGTGGCACCATACAATGATTGCGGTACCAGGCCATCCAACTCGATACCTGCTCCGGTGACACCAATTTTAATATTTCCTTTTTGAAAAATTTGTCGGGACAGATATTTGTCATGCATCACGGTGTCCGAAAAGTCATAATTGGAGAGGATCACCGGAAAATTTCCATGTTCTCGGATTTGCTTTTCAAAATTTTCCAAACCGGCATCGAAATCATGATTGCCCATGGTCGTAGCATCATATCTCATGGCGGTCATGAGCTTGATATCCAATTCTCCGAGATAGAAATTGAAATAGGGTGTACCCTGAAAAATATCACCAGAATCGAATAGCAATACATGCTCGTTTTCCTTCCTGATCTTTTCAATCAACGCTGCCCGTATGGCTGCCCCGCCCATACCAGCATTGCGTGAACCATCTTCTGGAAAAGGTTCTATCCGACTATGCACATCATTGGTATGTAGGATCACCAGTCGCGTTATTTCTCCGTTACCCCGGCTGACAGGATTCATCCAGTCCGGAATCATGATTGCAGCTCCAGCGCCTGCTGATGTGTTTAAAAAATTTCTTCGTGACCACATGGCTATTTAATTATTTCTGGATGATAACTCTCCCTTCAATTGCAGCAGTTATTTCTTTTCCATTCTTCGTTGTTTCGAGGGCGTGTTCAATCAAAATATCCCGAATGAGCTTCCCGGTTTGAATTCTTGAAAGCGGTATGAGCATCTTGAGATTGTCACCACCATTGGCAACATAATCCGGCATCGCCACTTTATAATTACGCGATGTACTGACAGGTAGATTGTCGATGGTACAACTTACAAGTTGGTTATTCTTGATTGTCATAACTACACCCTTACTGATAGGCCACCCTTCTGATTCAGCAATTTGATTTAACAGGGTATCTAGCAAGTCACCCGGGATATCAACGATGACAAGCAGGTTATCAAATGGACAGAGCTCAAAGATTTCTCCGCGTGTCAAAGGACCTGCTGACAGGTAAGGAATTCTCAATCCGCCATAATTAGAAATGGCAAAATCTGCCACGTATCCTTCTTTTTCCGTCCCGGCCATCATCGCATCTGTATACCAGTTGCCTAATGTAGATTCTGGCTTTCTTTTGGTTAGTTCCTGAGCAACATTTCCGATAACCTCGTTCATTTCCTCATCTAATTGTTCCTTGTAAGGTGCAATCATGGTCATGATTTCATCATCCGGCGCAATTACGGTTGTAGTGGTTATCGGTTGATAACTCACATTTGTTTTGCTGACATGCTGTACAGTGGTGCAACTTGTACAAATGGTAAAAAGAAAAAGGATTAGAAAGGTCAGGTATCTCATAACCACAGGGATGATTCTATTTTAATAGCACGTTTAGCAATCTGTGAGGGAAGGGAAATTTCTGCAAAAGCCATATTCATCAGTTTGTAGGCATATTCATCAGCACTGGCATTTGCATCCAGACCATCTGCAGCAATGCTGATGAGATCCATGGTCTTATTTTTGGCAGTCATCAGGATGTCCCACAACTCTTCGGATACATAAAGTTGCTGTGTAAGATTGTGCTCGTACTCTTGCTGGATAGCCAACAGCAAAGCGGCTCTTAGTGCAACTGAAGAAGTGCCGGGTGTTTTAAGCCGAAGGACCAGGTCAGGGAGGTCAATGCGCTCGCACAATAGAATCAGCCTTTCAAAGGCCTGAAGCCTCATCGGAAGCGTGATTTGTGCCCTATTTATCTTTAAATCCAATACCCTAGTTTGGGTCTGGTGTTGGAAGTATAGTCTGAACATCAGAAATACCGCGAGTAAAACGACGACTGAAGGTATCGTCAATCCTAAAATCAATTGCCAGGTCATCAGGCAAAAATAGCAAAGGAGAGGGCAATCGCTTGTAAAATTAACGAAAAGCTGACAGGGTAGAGGAAGATGTAAGGGGGATAAATGATCACTGGGCCAGCAGATAGGCATATCTGCATTGGTCCGGATGAAGAGGAAAATTATTAAGCATTTTGAACCCTGTAGTGGATCTGGATGTTAAATCACCGAAATCAGGAGGTTATTTATCTTTGTCCCCTGAATAAACTGACCAACATGACTGAAACCCTCGTCACTTCACCAATAAGCCTCACATCAGGGGCCATAGTTCAACTTCATCGGATCCGAAATGAACAAAGTCTTCCCGACCATTATGGCTTGCGGGTTGGTGTAAAGGGTGGTGGTTGTTCAGGTTTTTCTTACCTATTAGGATTTGATGAGCAAAAGGATCAGGATACCGTCTATGAATTTGAAGGAATCAGAATCCTGATGGATAAGGCCCATGCTCTTTATCTGCTGGGAATGGAGGTAGATTGGCTTGAGGGCCTAAATAACAGGGGATTTGTATTTAACAATCCGAATGCAAAGGAAACTTGCGGTTGTGGAACTTCATTCTCGGCCTGATTTGTCAGATTTAATCTCTCTTTTGTATATAAACCGCAGCTTCGGTCCCTTCTCAATTGCTATTTTCGCCAAAATTTAAAAAATTTCAATATGCGTTACCTTTTTACCTTCCTGGCCTTTGCGTTAGTCACGGGCACATCCTTGTATGGGCAAATGAATAAAATTTCATTTGAACAATACACGCTTGATAATGGATTACACGTGATCCTTCATCAGGACAAAACAACTCCGATCGTCGCTGTCTCTGTGATGTATCATGTTGGATCTAAAAATGAAAATCCAGAGCGTACAGGTTTCGCCCATTTTTTCGAACATCTCATGTTTGAAGGAAGTGCTAACATTGAACGCGGTGAGTTTGACAACTATGTACAGAACGCAGGAGGAACATTAAACGCCAATACAACCTTTGATAGAACCTATTACTATGAAGTGCTTCCAAGCAATCAACTTGGGCTCGGGTTATGGCTCGAATCAGAACGCATGCTTCATGCAAGAGTGGATGAGAAAGGTATTGAAACACAGCGGGAAGTTGTCAAAGAAGAGCGTCGTCAGCGAATTGATAACCAACCCTATGGATCCATCCTGGAAGAGACATTTAAAAGAAGCTATGCTGTGCATCCATACAGATGGCCGGTCATCGGTTCCATGGCACATCTTGAGGCTGCTGAAGAAAACGATTACAAACAATTTTATACCGATTTCTACGTGCCAAACAATGCCGTATTGTCTATTGCCGGTGATATCGATATAGCGGAGGCAAAAATGTACATAGAAAAGTATTTTGCCGGTATTCCAAAATCTGCAAAAGCGGTGTATCGCCCACGTGTAATAGAGCCTGCACTTGCAGCGGAAATCAGAGATACCATTTATGACAATATTCAGTTACCTGCCGTCATACAGGCATATCGCATTCCTGCCCAGGGTACAAAGGATTATTATGCTGTGGACATGGTGTCAAGGATTTTATCCTCAGGAGAAAGTTCAAGACTATACAGAGCCTTGGTAGATGAGCAGCAGAAAGCACTTTTCGTAGGTAATTTTCCTTTAGCACTTGAAGATCCCGGAGTTTCTCTTTCTTTTGGAATCACCAACATGGGCGTGGACGTCTATGAACTTGAACAAGCTATCGATGCTGAGGTAACTAAAGTGCAGAACGAACTAATAACAGAAAAGGAATTTGGAAAACTCCGCAACCAGATTGAATCGGAGTATGTCACAAGTAACAGCCGTGTGGCCGGAATCGCTGAAAGTCTAGCAACGTATCATATGTTTTATGGTGATGCTAATCTGATCAATAATGAAATCGACAGGTATCTCGCCGTTACGCGTGAGGACATTCAGGCAGCAGCCAAAAAATACCTTGTAAAAAATAACAGGGTAACCCTGCATTACCTTCCAAAATCACAGGAAAATAAATCTTAATCCAAACTTCCCAATCAAAAAAAAATAGCTTTCAAATGAATTATATAAAATCACTTTTCATATTGGTCATCGCAGGGCTGACAGCTTGTGCGCCTAAGGTTGCCAAGGAGACCACCACTGCGACCGCACCATCAGGAGATTTTCGTTCTATGGCTCCCGATGCTGGTCCAGCCCGCCAGGTTAAAATCGGAACATCCCATCAATTTACCCTCGCAAATGGATTGAGGGTCATCGTGGTTGAAAATCATAAATTACCCCAGATATCCTATCAGTTGACGATCGATCGGGATGAGATGATGGAAAAGGAGAAAGCCGGACTCGCCGGTATTTCAGGCAGTCTTTTAGCCACAGGTACTACAAAGAATACCAAAGCCGAGATTGATGAAGCGGTAGATTATATTGGTGCTAACCTTTCAACAGGACCAACTGGCGGATTCGCATCCTCCCTCACCAAGCATACCGATAAAGTACTAACGCTGTTCTCGGATGTTATTTTGAAACCAGCTTTTCTGGAAGCAGAATTCGATAAGATTAAAACGCAGACGCTTTCAGGGTTACAAACCGAAAAGGACGATCCAAATGCAATATCAGGAAATGTTTCGCGTGCACTGACCTATGGGGCTTCACATCCTTATGGTGAAATCACCAATGAGAGCACAGTTTCAAATATCAGCCTGGAAGATTGTAAAAATTACTACAATACGTATTTCAAACCAGGGAATGCCTATCTGGTGATCGTAGGTGATATTAACCCTGATGCGGCCAAAGCCAAAGCTGAGAAGTATTTTGGAAGTTGGGCTGCCGGTAAAACTCCTGAATATGAGTATGCTTTTCCAAAGGCTGTAGACAATACAGCAGTTGCGTTTGTCGACAAGTCAGGTGCTGTGCAATCTGTAATCAATATTACATATCCATTGGATATGAAGCCTGGTTCACCGGATGTCATTCCGGCAAGAGTGCTGAACACGATTCTCGGAAGCGGTTTTTCAGGAAGATTGTTTTTGAATCTTCGAGAAGACAAGGCCTATACATATGGTGCATATTCTTCCCTGGATGCGGATGAATTGGTAGGTAGTTTTTCAGCGAATGCAAGTGTCAGGAATGAAGTTACCGACAGTGCTATCACGCAGTTCCTTTTAGAAATTGAAAAACTAAGAACTGAACCGGTGTCGAAAAAGGAACTTGATCTGGCTAAAAGTTTTATTGCCGGTGGATTTGCAAGGTCACTTGAAAGCCCTCAGACCGTTGCAGGTTTTGCCCTTAACATCGATATGTATGATCTGCCTGCAGATTATTATGAAACATACCTTCAAAGACTTGCGGCTGTGACCATCGAAGATGTTTCCCGAGTAGCGAAGAAATATATTACACCGTCAAAAGCACGTATTGTAATCGTAGGCAACAAGGACGAAGTGATGAATAAACTAAATGCCTTTGATAAGGAGGATGGTAAAATTCAGCTATATGATATCTATGCCAATCCACGTAAAGAGGAGTCAACAGCTGAGGTAACACTCAATGCCTCAGAAATAGTTGAAAATTATCTTACGGCACTAGGTGGACGACAAAAACTCGATGATGTAAAGTCAATTGACCAGACCTATTCCATGGAGGTTCAGGGAACACCCATCACCTCCAGAGTAGTGCAGGAGTCAGGCAAGTTTTATATGGCGATGTCAGCTCAAGGTATGAATATCATGAAGCAGATCTATGATGGTGAAAAAGGCGTCGTTGAACAAATGGGTCAGCAGGCACCCATCGAAGGCGATGATCTTACTTCATTGAAAGAACAAAGTGCTTTCCTTATAGAACGCATGTACAATACGATTGGATATACGACCGAAGTCAAAGGCATGGAAGATGTTGATGGCGTAGCATGTTATAAACTACTTGTGACTAAGCCTTCCGGGGCGAAGAGCACTGAGTATTATGACAAGTCATCAAATCTCAAGATCAAAGAAGTACAGACCTCTATCACACAAGGCCAGACATCAACGTTGACATATGAATATGCAGATTATAAATCCGTGGATGGCATCTTGATTCCGCATACGCTTACAATAGGAGGTATGATGCCTGTTCCTCTTGTTATGAAGGCTACATCCATTAAAGTGAACGAAGAGGTAGATCCTTCATTATTTAAAATCTAACCATCTTCCCCTTTGACAATGGATTGATTTGCATTTAAACGTATATAAAAAATAAGGCGTTCAACATTTTGAACCCCTTCTGTTTTTTGACCCCTTTTCTCTTGCTGACTACCCCTCAGCT
>JBBRDL010000113.1:0-12486 GCA_038203965.1 Chitinophagales bacterium
GCCCTTTTTAGCGGCTTCATATACACGTTTATAATGTGGAATTTCTGTATGTGGCAGTTTGAATGGAATTTGCAGGCCACCTTCCTGTGAACTATTCCAAACCATGGCAGTTTTTTCATTTTCAATCCAGATAAAAAATCCGCAACTGCCTGTTTTAATGCCTAAAGATTGTACCTGCTGAAATAATAAGATGGCGGCATTCTGCAGTTCATCACTGTGCTGCATGGCCATTGTTCGTGAACGAATCTTTTCCAATGCCGTTTCAATCTTTGCTTCTATTGCCTGCGCCTCTGCTTTTTGAATATCATTAAATCGGGTATAGGTTTGTTGGAATACTTTTCCAAAACGCATCAATATTTTGTTCTCTTCATCGGAATAAGGAATGCCAGAAAAGTTTTCAATGTAGAGTGAAACATGATCAAACAACACTGTTGTGGCTGCAAGTCCGGGACAGTTTAAATAAAATTCTTTGGATTTTTCCGGTATCCCGGGAACATAGGATAAAAGCTCACTGTAAAATTTGTTTTTTTCTTCAAAATTTAAATTAGTGGCAAAGAAGTCTGCCCCTTTTTCTTTTGCGTCATTAAATTGATTTGCCCACACAGAGTCAAAATAAGGATGCGTTATTTTCGATGGAATGTCCTGCTCATCAGCAATCCAGAAATGCCAGTCGCCTCGGAGTGTATAGTCCACAACAAAACCCGCATGGTCAAGATTGATTTTTAAATGAGTGAGTTGCTGGCAAACAATCTGTATCACATCTTTTAGCTCTTCACTTTTTTGCATGCCCATTGAACGGCTCCGCACTTTTTCTAACGCGGCTTCGATTTGTGCTTCTCTTGCTTGCGTTACTGCCTGTTCGATATCCCTGAATCGCTTGTAAGCGAGCGCAAAAACATTTCGAAACCGATGGAAGACGTTTAGGTCTTCCTTGTTAAATAGGACATACGCAGAGAGGCCTAAGCCACCTTCCCCAATTGAATAAAAATAAAAGTGAACACTTGTTGCTGCTTCCAGGATGGAATCGGGAAACTGGTTTTCATCCTTTCGGTATTGTTTCCATTGCTCAAGCGCTGTGCCCTCAAATGAATGACTAAAAAACGCATCCGGTGATGCCTGCATATGCCTGATCATATCCTGCACTGCAGGATGTTTTGCTATTTCTACTTTTTCGATACGCCCTTCCCCGTATTGTGAAAAATGCTGATAGTTCATGTAGTTTTCATGCCCACCCTCATCAATGATCGCAGTCTGCACATTTCGTAATTCTTTGATGCCAAGAGACGTCAACTGATCTGAAATCATACGACATACCTCCAGCATATCATCCGGCTTGCTCATAGACATAGCAACCGTTCTTACTCTTTCAAGTGAAGTTTCAATTTCAAGTTCACGATTCTTATTTTGTAGATCGGCAGTTCTTTCTTCTACTAATTTCAGCAATTCGGCTTTCTGTTGCTTCCAGCTTTCCAATCCAAAAGTATCTTGCGCAGATTCTACATGTTCGGGTTTGGACCCATGAAAGTGAACAGATATCCAGCCATCATGGTGATACTCCCAGACCGAGGAATAACGCAAGTACATTTCTATAGTCTCTTCAGGAGTAATGATGTATAAGAAAATATCATCGGCAATAAAGGCAGAATTTCCATCCGGGGCAATATGGAGTTTTATTGTTTGTATCTTCCATTGCAGTTGAAGATCTTTGGTTTGTTCACGTTGGCGGGCTAATAGATCATGTAGTTCTGAGGAGAAAAACATCTTTTCATCTATCGTTGTCCCAAAGCCCATAATGTCCTCAGCAATATATTGGTCTAATTCACCAGGCTGATCATAGCCTCCTATGCCTATGTCCATAAAAGCCTTGTGCGTATCCTGGAGCAATTTTACTTTTTCCTCATTCATATTAACGGGTTTCCATGAGTAGTCGAATGATGAAAGTTGACCCTTCACCTTCTTTAGTTTCCACGTTGAGTTCCCCTCCATGTGCTTTTACAATATCATAACTTAGTGAAAGCCCCAATCCTGTTCCCTGTCCTGTAGGCTTGGTCGTGAAGAAGGGCTGGAAGATTTTGTCGAGGATTTCTTTAGGGATGCCGGGGCCGTTGTCGGAGATGGAGATAGTCACCAAATCCCCTACTTTTTTTGCCCCTAAATCCCCTGAAGGGGACTTGATAAGTTTTGTGTTTACGATTACTGTTGGCACATAGGGCAAGTCCCCTTCAGGGGATTTATGGGCAGACGAAACCGCATAAAACGCATTCGTGATCAGATTCAAAATCACCCTCCCAATTTCCTGTGGGATAATATCAATCTTTCCAATGCTTCCATCATAATCAGTTTTCATGGTGGCATTAAAGGATTTATCTTTTGCTCTAAGGCCATGGTAAGCAAGGCGTAGATATTCGTCGGCCAATGCATTGATATCTGTTGGTTCCTTTTGGCCACTGCTACTTCGACTGTGTTGGAGCATGCCTTTGACAATGGCATCCGCACGTTGGCCATGGACTAATATTTTCTCTAGGTTCTGTTTGACATCTTCGGCCAGCGATATAGCCTCTTTCTGATTGCCGAGAGCTAATTCATCCAGCATTTCGGTCAGGAGTTCCTGGCTGACATCTGAAAAATTATTCACAAAATTTAAAGGATTCTGGATCTCATGCGCGATCCCTGCGGTGAGTTCTCCGAGGGAGGCCATTTTTTCGGATTGGATGAGTTGTGCTTGCGCCGCTTTCAACTCTGCCAGGGATTTGATGAGCGCTTCATTGGTTTCTTCTATAGCTTTCCGTTTATTCTCCAGTTCTTCGATCGTTTCTTCAAGCAGGATGGCGGTCGTTCTCTTTACTTTCTCCGTTCGGTCAAGCTTAAAGAGCGCGATTTCCAGTTCTTTATCAACATCTTTGATCGATTTCAGCATTCCTGCTTTTTCTTCCGGAGTCAAGTGGGTTGATTCCTCGAGGAATGTATATAGGCCTTGCAAATGTTGATTCATTCGGAAAAGATAAAGATTACAAGGCGGAATTCAGATTATCCTTTTTCTTTCAGGACAACACAGCAGGTGGTCAGATTGTGCATCTCAAGGTTCCCATCAGTTGCCCTTGCTAGCTCTGCATTAGAAAACATACCGACCATAGGTACATCCCAGACACTTCTGACGCCTTCAATTTCCTTGCTCATCAACGGGCCCAGGGACATCAATCTGCCTGCGCAGCTATACATGATCACGGCGTCCGCCTCGGGCATTTCTGTTGCTTTTAAGCCTTTGATGCCATCCACAACCTTATCGATGACATCAAGATCCGGCGGAAGAGAGAAGCGTACTTTAGCACCTTGGGGGATTGAACCGCTGCAAACGAAAGAACCGTCTTCCCAATTGACCAAGAGGCCTGGCCGCATGACAGGGGCACCTTTTTCTCTTTGCAGTTGTAATGGAAACTGTGTGGCAATTTCAACCATGAGCATGGCATTGTCCTTATTGAGGTTATCAATACCGCTATATTTTTGGGTGAGTTCAAGGACCGGAACATTTTCAATGGTATAGATTCGGTTGCCTTCGCTCTTGGTGACTAATTTTTCTGTTCCCATGGCTTTCCAGCCACAAGTGGCGATCCCTTTGATTATGATTTTGCTTTCATCTAGTACAATGGTGACAATTCCTCTGTTGCTTGATTTTCCATTGGTAAAAACAAATTGATCTGTAAACGTGAAATCATCCCCTGCCATGACTCCATACACATTGACCTGTTTTCCGATGATATCTTCAAAACCAAGCAACAACTGCTCAGCATCCGTTTCCAGGTGACTCCCCGCAATCAAAAAGGCAGGCGTTTTAAATTTTTCAAGGGCTTTCCTGGCCATGCCTTGAGTGATGTCCTTGTAGTTTTTGTCTGGGTACTCGTCAAACATGACCATGAAATAGTCGCGGTTGATGTCGAGTAACAAGATGGCGATCGTGTTTTTGCCAATTTCTTCATCGATAAATTCTCCATTCGTGGTCGCGCCGTATATGGCAATCTCGGCATCATCGAGCACTTTGCAGACTGCATCTCTGTCTTGATGAATGGATTGGAAGACAAGCGCTAGGGTAGGAGTGAAGCCGTCAGCCATGCTGTTGTCAAGTGCGGTTTTTATTTCTTCAGGGGAGTTTCCTTTTATAGATTTTGCGTTCATTTGGATGTTTATAGGTTGCTGAGTATATAAGTTGATGAGTTGATGAGTTGATGTGTTGATATGCTTATGGGCTTATATGCATATGGGCTTATGTGAGTATACGTGTATTTGGTTAACTCATTTTTCATTCTTCATACTTCGACTCCGCTCAGCACATCGCTTTACTTTTTTATTTTTTATTTTTTCTCTTTCAAAGCTACCCAGCTGCATGTCGTCCCGTGAAAATCAAGATAGCCGCCTTCTGTTCGTCCGTACTCGCCATAGGAGAAAAAGCCGACTAAGGGTGCATCCCAAACCTCTTTAAGGCCATTGATTTCGTCTTCGACAAGTGGACCTAAGGTGCTGAATCGACCAATACAGGAAAAGACGATCATGGCATCCGCATTGGGTAGGGTAGTGTCCTTTATCTTTCGAGCGCTTTCGATCACCGTATCCACCACGTCAAAATCCGGAGGCAGTGAGAAGCGGATGCTTGACCCCTGGGGCACATATCCACCTGTCATGACTGCCTTAGTCTCCTTGTTATACATCATGGGAGGTTTCATGGTAGGCATTCCTTTTTCCCGTATCACCTGAAATGGAAAACTCATTCCTATCTGGTTTATGAGATCAAGCTCATCATCAAGTCTAACTTTCAAGCCTGTAAATTTGATGAGCATATCAAGGGCAGGCTGATCATCGATGGTTTCTATCCAGTTGCCTTCGCTTTTTGTAACTGTTTTAAGCGTGCCCACACCTTTCCACCCTGATACTGCCTGGCCTGCAATTTCGATTTTGTCATGGTCGAGGAAGAGTGCACAAATACCTCTTTCACTGAAATGATGATTTGTAAAAACGATACCACCTTGCATTCTGATATCATCACCGGCTACGCCTCCCATGATCGTCGCCTCGGGCCCCAGGATATCGGTAAAGCCTTCAATGATTTTTTCCCCGATCAGCTCAATATGCGATGTGGTTAACAATACTGCTGGATGGTGGAAGGTTTCTTTTCCTTTCTCTGCGACTTGTTTGGCAACATCTCTTTCCGACCCTGCAGCGCAATCTCTTATGACGATTTGATAATATTCCTTTGCCACATCCAGGAGCAGTATTGCGGCAGATTGATGTTCAATACCTGTGTCTGTAAACTCGCCAGCCGTACTTGCTCCAAAAATATTCAACCCCGCTTCCTCCAGTATCTCCATCGTCCCTTTTACATCCATTAGAATAGAAATAAACACGATGGCAAGGGTCGGCCTGAAGCCATCAGCCATGCTGTTTTCAAGCGCGGTTTTTATTTCTTCAGGGGAGTTTCCTTTTATAGATTTTGTGTTCATTTAATAGTTTATAGTTTATAAGTTGATGAGTTGGTGAGCCTGTCGAACCATCACTTTTCAGTTAAAGCTACCCAGCTATTGGTCGTAGAGTGAAATTCATGTTTGCCATTTTCGGCTTTGCCAAATTCGCCATACGTATAGAAGCCAGCCATGGGAACATCCCAAACACTTTGTAATCCTTCATTTTCCATTTGCGCCATAGGGCCTAATGCAGCAAGCCTGCCTGCACAAGAAAAGATGAGCATGGCTTCTGCTTCAACATTAGTTTCTTTCTTTAGTGTTTCCGCTTTTTCAACGATTGTCTCTACGATATCAAAATCCGGCGGCGTGGAAAAACGAAACTTTGAGCCTTGTGTTATATTGGATTCACATATTAATGCTCCTTTGCCTCTGTCATAGCCCATAGGATTGCACATCATCGGTGCTCTGCCTTCGCGTTCAATCTGGAAAGGATATTGATTACCTAAGGATTCAAAGAAATTGATCTGATCTTCCATCGAAGGGATATCACTGCCCAGATAGCGTAGGTACATTTCCAGGGCCGGTTGGTTGTCTATCGTATAGAGCAAATTGCCCTCGCTTTTCGTTATAGTCCGGTTGACACCAACGGGTTTCCAGCCTGAGATGGCGACACCAAGGAGTTGTACCTTATCTTCATTGAGTACCAGTGCCATCATTCCATAATCTGTGGATTGTTTTTTTGTAAAAACATAGGTGCCAGTAAAACTGATATCATCTCCGGCCATGCCGCCAAACATATTGACATGCGACCCTACCGCGTTTTCAATAGCTCGGATTAAGCCTTCGCCATCCATCATTTTTCCATCCGCTGCCAGTAATGTACTGAGAAGAATAAAAGCAGGATTTTTAAATTTTTGTAAAGCGGCCTGGGACATGTGCGTAGCAGCTTCCTCCACACTTCTGTTGCCGATGTCTTCAAATAGAATGGTGTAATACGCTCTGTTGATGTCCAGTAAAAGGATTGCAGTTTCCCCTTCGCTCTGGTGCCCATCAATAAATTCATGAGATGAAGTTGCACCAATGATATCTATGAGATTTGCGTCCAACAGGTCACAAATGGCCTTTCGATCCTGTTTGATGGAAATAAAAACAAAAGCCAATGTTGGCTTGTATCCATCAGCCATGCTTTGTGCAAGTGCGGTTTTTACTTCTTCAGGAGAGTTCCCACAAATTGATTTTGCCTTCATGATCTTTTAAATGGTAATTGTTAATTGTCTAATTATTCACGTTTGACATCTCACGTTTGACATCTCACGTTTGACATCTCACGTTTGACATCTCACGTTTGACATCTCACGTTTGACATCTCACGTTTGACGCCTCACGCCGCACGTCTCACGCCGCACGTCTCACGCCGCACGTCTCACTTCTTCTTCCCAATTGTCTTTTTCAATTCCTCACATCCATCCGGTTCCATAGTAAAAGCAACCGTCACAATTTTCCATCCTTCTTTGTTTTTAACCAAGGTGAATATATCCACTCCACAATGGGAAAACTTGCCACTCAAATTCAGTTCATACGGCACCCACGCCATGGCCACTTGTTGGTGTATTTTTATTTCAATGTCCAGCAACCATTCCTGTATGACCTGGACAGGGTTTATAAACTTCTTAATCCTGTCCTCAAAAGTTCGCATTGAAATACGCACTGAATCACCTTGCTCCTGGACGGCCCAAGTTTGTCCCCCCGGCAGGACGATGCTTTTGAATAGTGTGGTATCCTGCTTTGCCAGGGCCTCAAAAAACTGGTTTACTTTTTCAAGGACGAGTGCTTTGTCCGATTTGATATCCTGCTGGGAAAATCCGCAGACAGAAGAGATCAGGAGCATTGACAAAAGCAGTATAGATTTCGGGAACCGACTATACCAGGCGATTTGCTGGCGGTTCGGGATATCGCCAGGTACTCTTTTCAAGGCTGCTAAGTTAATACAGCTTTTGACATTGCGGAGGAGCGCGGTCAGTTTCTTCATTTTAGTTTTTAAATGGAATGGATAGGAGGTTATGCTTTCATGTCATGCCGCAGGTAGTTTGATGATAAATTCGGTTCCTTCACCTTCTTTTGTATTTAAGCTGATTACCCCGCCATGCGCTTTGATGATGTCGTAAGATAGGGATAACCCTAATCCTGTTCCTTGGCCGGTTGGCTTCGTGGTGAAGAAGGGCTGGAAGATTTTGTCAAGGATTTCTTTTGGGATGCCGGGGCCGTTGTCGGAGACGGAGATAGTAACAATGTTTGCCCCTAAATCCTCTGTGCTACGTTTTGCCCCTAAATCCCCTAAAGGGGACTTCAATAGTTTAGTCGTTACTGTGACTGTCGGCTCATAATTTAAGTCCCCTTTAGGAGATTTAGGGGCCATTGAAACAGCATAAAACGCATTCGTAATCAAATTGAGGATCACCCGGCCAATGTCCTGTGGGACCAGATTGATCATACCTATGCTTTCATCAAAATCACTTTTGATCGTAGCATTAAAGGATTTATCCTTGGCACGAAGGCCATGGTAGGCGAGTCTCAAATATTCATCTGCTAACGCATTGATGTCGGTGGGTTCTTTAACACCACTGCTGCTTCGGGAGTGCTGCAACATGCCTTTGACGATCGTATCAGCCCGTTTACCATGCAGGGTGATTTTTTCCTGGTTGTCCTTGATATTATCCGCTATGACATTGACCTCTTCAAGGTTGCCATGGTTGATTTCAGCTTTCATTTCATCAATCAATTCCGTATTGACCTCAGAAAAGTTGTTCACGAAGTTTAATGGGTTCTGGATTTCGTGCGCGATGCCGGCTGTCAGCTCACCGAGAGATGCCATTTTTTCGGATTGTATGAGTTGCGCTTGAGTCGATTTTAAATCAATGAGGGCTTTTTCAACATTCACTTTCTGTGTTTCAATTTCAGCCTTTTGCCTTTGAAGAATAGCATTGGCTTTTTTTCTGCTCAGGTTGTTTCTGAAAAGCATGAGGGCAATAATGGTAAAGACACCTAATCCTGTCAGGAGGGCATACTGTTTTACTTTGTTTTGGTAGATGGCTCTCCTCCCTTCTTCTTCTATACTTCGAAGTTGATCCTTGAAAGCAAGGGCTTGGACTATATTTTGATTATGCTGATTAAAAATAAACTCTCTTGTAGTTGCTTCCATCCTCGAATAATAGTAGGCACTATCAATTTGTTGCAAGCGTTCGAAAAGATCTGTTTTGAAACTAGCAGCTGCTAACTTAAGATTCGGATTATTGGTTCGCATGGCTAGATACCACAATTCCTGCGTTTGATGTTTTGCATCCTGAAGTCTATCGTTGGCAATCAGAAAATCTATATATCGATTATAAAAGGGCAATTTTCTTGCTTCCACTTTAATTGAATCTGCCAGGAGTAATGCTTTTTTGTAGTAAGCATCAGCCAATCCATTTTCACCCATTTGAGCACGTATGAAACCATTCAAAAACATGGCTTGATACTTGTAATAGACGAGATTCGCCCTCAGACTCGTTTGCGTAAGTGCTGACACATAATATAGTGCAGAATCTAATTGCTGGGTATCTGAGTAATAGCGTGCTATGTTTCTTTGGTATTGAACAAGCATATAGTCATACATACCGGAAGAAGGATCAGGTAGATGCTGTCCCCCTTTGAGCGTGTACTTATAGGCTTCGATGGAGTTTAAAAGCACCGTATACACGTTAGCAATATCAAAATACAAAGAGCTTATTCTACGTTTATCATTAAACTTTTCTGCCAGGGGCAACGCTTTAAAATAGTACTCAAGGGCAGCTGTGTTATCTCCTTTTACAATAAATAAGAAATACCCAATCCAATTATAGGCTGTGGCCAGCATGGATTCGTTGTTTTCTTCCTGAGCAATGATCAATAGGGTTTCACAATCCGCAGAGTCTATATTGATTCCGGAGTAGGAGTCCTTGTATTCCAGCATTTTTACCAACGCATCAAACCGCTCAGCGGGTTTGGTGGTATGGTCTAAAACTTTTCTCAAACTATCGAGATGAGTGTCTTGTGCTGCGGTTACCTGCAGGATAGCTGTAAATAAAAAGGTAATTAAGGATACCCTCATTATTCAGCCAATTTAGCGATGAACAAACTGCTTTCCTTCGTTTCCTTTTCCACCTTCAGTTCCATGATCTGTGCCTTGGTATAGAACCACAAAGAATCCTTGCTTTCTTCAGCATATGGGTTGGAAAGCTTTTTTGAAATAATATATCTGATGGTGTCCGAATCATCAATGAAAAGTGCTTGCTTCAAGCTATCATGCTTTGCCTGACCTTTTGATGAGAGGGGGAGCGTAAACAGTATGAGGATAAACAGCCGGATAGATTGGATCATAGTTTAGTCTTATGGATTATTTAACCGGCCCCAGGTATTTGTCAAACCAGGCAAGGGTCTCTCCCGCGAAATCTGTACGAGGTACAAGGTGACCCGATTCGTAAATGATCAACTTCTTTTGTGGTTCCTTGGTGCCAAGAAGATTGAACATCGGTTTCTGAGAGGTTTCTACAGGGAAGTACATATCATGTTTCCCATTGAGCATCAGGACCGGCTGGGTGATGCGCGGAAGGAAGTTTATCTGATCGACTTCGGGTAAGGCAGGTGTCATGCACATACCACCTACATTGAGTACGATAGCTTTAATCCGCTTTTCGATGGCAGGCATGATACCGCCCATAAATCCACCCCAGCTCCATCCGACGTAACCGATTTTGTCGTTTTGCATATCTGTACGGGTTTCGAGATAATCAAGGGTCCGACCAATATCCTTGCGCCACATGATCACATGATCTTTGTAGAAAACGGTTTCTTCTGGCAGATCAGATTTGATTCCATCATGACGTTCGTGCGTCCCCTTGTAGATCGGGCGTATAATCGCTCTTCCGCTTTTCAATAAAAAATCGATGCGCCCTTCGATGCCATCAGGGTTATATTTTTTGGAATACAAATCTCCTGAACCCGGAAAGAAAAGTACAGGCTGATATGGTGGCTTTATATTTTTGGGAAGGTAGAGATAGAGTTCTGTCCTTTCATTATTGTATCCTGCATCAAAGGATATTTTTTCAATGGTCCAGTTCTCGCGGTCAAGTGTTGCATCTGTTTTTTCATTCAGAGGTGTTTTGTCGTAACTGAACTGTGTGAGGAAAAAGTCAAAAGTTTTATCATCTACAGGCTTTTCAATTAAATAGTTGCGGAAGGCCAGCGCTACAGGTTTAAGCAAAGTAGCTATTGTTGTATCACCTGGCAAGGCCTTAATACATCTGAAGCCATTCGTCAGACTACGGTCAATGGCAGGCTGAAAGTATGCGTCGTTGTATGCATATGAAGGATCATTCCAGCCTCCACCCAGAATATATCGGTGTGCCGCATTAGTGCTTTCATTGGAGCACCATTCACGGGCATTTCCGGCCAGGTCATAGAGTCCAAAAGTGCTGATACCCGGAAGTGAGCCAACAGGGATTGTGCCTTTGCCACTGAAGTTGCTAAAAGGCACGATAAACTCAGTCCGCCACGTAGCAGCCACCGCACCCCAGTGGAACACAGTCGGTAATTGCTTGCCTGCATAAGTAGCATAGGCATCAGCTTCATACCAGGATACACCTGTCACAGGGTGTAATGTATGTCCATCAGGATATGTCCCCGCTTCCCATGTCGCTGGGCCCGGTCTTCCTGTTTTATCCAGGAATAGTGTAACAGCTTGCTCAAAAGATATTTCTTTCCCATTTTGGATGAAAGGATGCTTCCAGTAGGACCGGTCTGTGTAACCTCTGGCTTCAATAAATTTTCCAAAGGCTTCATTGGTGACTTCATGGCGGTCGATGAGGAAACCATCCACGTCTTTTGGCCCGTGTTGTTCTAGGCCTACGAGGTACATATGCGTTGAAGATTTTGGCATTCGCACCATATCATCAGGAAGGGTGCTCGTTGAGTCCAGTTGAATTAGGGCGGTATCCATTCTCATAGGTTCTGCAGCCAGGGAACCGGCATATTCAATGGTCTGAAATCCTTCTTTTCGGAATTCCAAACGTAGGTAGCCGCGCGGAAATCGTACATCGGTCAGCGGAGTAGTGCCCGCAGATCTCCATTCAGCTTCAGGTGTATGGTAGTCTTTCCAAAATACTTCTGCACCTTCAGGCTCGGTCCTCAATTTGGGTGTAGCAGAGATTATGGGCCATAATTTAATGAGTGCAGAATCCTGTGCGATATATTTTTCCGCCTCCAGTCCCATGTCAAATGCTTCCGTTGGAGGGCGAAAATTTTCGCTGACCAATTTTTCAATTGCAGGAAGTAGTACGTTGCGCGCGTGTTGTTTTTTTAAGGTGGATGGAATAAAGAAAGAAGCGGCCATGGCTATGGCTAATATTGGTAATCCAATAGACAGAACCTTCCGTGCGGGGAATGATTTTTTTTGTTTGTCCAGCGCGGATGGAGAAATGGCTGAGCCTGGTGTTCGTGCAGGGACCGCAGTTTCGGCATGGAAACTATTGATATTGACCTCGTAGATGTTTATGGGTTCCTTTACATTCTTCAGATTTTCTTCTCTGACAAATGTGGAGATTATCCCTTGTTTGTTGGAAATATTCTTGTGAACTGATTCGGAAATCCAGATAGCACCAATGGGGGCTAAAGCCTGCAGTCGTGCTGCGATATTGACGCTGTCACCGAAGACATCATTGTTTTCAAAAATGACATCTCCAAGATGGATGCCAATACGCAATTGTAAGCCTTCAATGCTTTCACAGGCTTTGATCATCAGGCAAGCGCAATTGACAGCATCAATGACGGTAGAAAAACTTGCCAGGGTGCCATCGCCAAGCTCCTTGATGTAACGGCCACCATGGGTTTCGATGAGTGGTTTCTGGAGCAGTCGGTTTTTGCGGAGGATATCAAAAGCTTGCTCTTCATCATGGCCCATCAATGCGGTATAGCCCACGATATCAGTAAACATAATAGCTGCAAGCTGGCGAGAGGAGGTCAT
>JBBRDL010000114.1:0-12437 GCA_038203965.1 Chitinophagales bacterium
ATGTATATCCACATAATCCGCCTCTTTCACACCATTGCGTCCTTTCCGTCACTTCAGCCTCTTCAGCCTATTCAGCCTCTTCAGCCTCTTCAGCCTCTTCAGCCTCTTCAGCCTCTTCAGCCTCTTCAGCCTCTTTCGCCTCTTTCGCCTATTCGGGCGTTTCTCCAACCCAAATGACTTTGTATCTTTGTTGCCCATGGCCTGGTGTAGGGCCATGGTAACAGAAAGCGATATTCTATGGCCCAGGAATCATCACATCTGAAACCGCAATGGCTCGATAACATCATGCAGACGGTAGGTAACACACCTATGGTTAAACTGCATGGTTTATCCCAGTTGGCGGGTTGCTTGGTACTTGGCAAACTGGAATCATTTAATCCCGGTTTGAGTGCTAAAGACCGCATCGGACTCGCGGTAATTGAGTCCGCTGAAAAAAATGGCCTTATCCAGCCGGGAGGGACCATTATTGAATCCACCTCCGGAAATACTGGCTATTCTATAGCAATGGCTTGTATTGTCAAAGGTTATAAATGTATCCTTACGACCACGGATAAAAGTGCTGAGGAAAAGATAGCCCAGCTTAAGGCGCTGGGTGCAGAAGTGCTCATTTGTCCTAATCATGTACCTTCTGATGATCCTCAATCCTATTACAGCCAGGCAGAGCGCCTGTCCAGAGAAATCCCCAATTCTTTTTACGTCAATCAGTATTACAATCATACCAACGTAGAAGCTCATTATCATAGCACTGGCCCAGAACTTTGGAATCAGACCGGAGGATTGATTACGCATTATATGGCTACCTGCGGAACCGGTGGGACCATATCAGGTGCCGGCAAATACCTCAAAGAGCAAAATCCGAACATCAAAGTGATCGCGGTGGATGCTGAAGGGTCTGTATTGACAAAGTTTCATCAGACGGGCATTCTTGACAAGAGTGAGATTCATTCCTATCAGTTGGAAGGCGTTGGTAAAAACATCATTCCTTCGAATGTAGAGTTTGACACCATAGATCGGTTTATAAAAGTGGATGACCGAAGCAGCGCATTCCGTGCGAGACAACTGACCAAAAGTGAAGGCATATTTGTCGGGTACAGCAGTGGTGCTGTAGTAGAGGCCTTGATGCGGATGCGGAGAGAATTTAAACCTACCGATGTAGTGGTTTTGCTTTTTGCAGATCATGGCAGCAAATACCTCAGCAAAATTTATAACAATGGCTGGATGCAAAAGCAGGGCTTCATCCGCAAGATCGCGGACTATGCGCCTAGCTATCAGATCCAACGTCGATTAGAACGCGTTTTTAATAAATACATCAAAAACTATGGAAATATTTGAGAGAATACGCCATCAGCGCGGTCCATTGGGCCAGTATGCTCATCTTGGCGAAGGATATTATATGTTCCCTGAATTACATGGGGAAATAAATTCCCGCATGATTTTTAATGGCAAGGAAGTGATTGTGTGGAGCATCAACAATTACCTCGGGCTGGCCAATCATCCTGAAGTGCGGAAGGCAGATGCGGAAGCTGCAGCAAAATGGGGACTGGCGTATCCGATGGGTGCACGCCTTATGACCGGTGAAACTTCCCTTCACAAAGAACTGGAAAGACAACTTGCAAAGCACGTCTATAAGCAAGCAGCGGCTGTCGTTAACTATGGATATCCGGGTGTTGTTTCCGCGATAGATGCTTTGCTGAGCAGAAGAGATGCAGTGGTCTATGATGCCGAAAGTCACGGATGTATAATAGATGGTACTCGTCTGCATATCGGGGAGCGATTCTCCTACAAGCACAATGACATGGTGAGTCTCGAACAGAATCTGGAACGTGCGAAAAAGTGGACGGATGAAAAAGGTGGTGGCATACTCGTCGTAACGGAAGGTGTCTTTGGCATGCGCGGCGACCAGGGCAAACTCAAAGAAATCGCAGCGCTTAAGAAAAAATATAATTTCAGATTTTTTGTGGATGATGCGCATGGCTACGGGACACTTGGTGAAGGTGGTCGTGGTGCCGGTGTGGAGCAAGGATGTCAAGATGATATTGATGTTTATTTTTCAACGTTTGCCAAATCCTTTGCCTGTACAGGAGGATTCCTCGCAGGAGATGCAGATATCATCCAATACCTACAATACGCCATGCGATCTCAGATACACGCGAAGAGCCTGCCCATGCCGATCGTAGAAGGTAATCTCAAACGTCTTGAGTTGATGCTCAAACATCCAGAGTATAAAGATAAATTGTGGCACATAGCTACAACATTGCAAGAAGGGCTGAAGAAGAGAGGATTTAATATTGGCGACACCAATACTGTAGTGACTCCGGTCTACCTCAGTGGCACACCATTTGAGGCGACCCAGCTGGTGCATGATATGCGCGAGTCCTATGGCATTTTCACGTCTATTATCGTTTATCCGGTCATCCCTAAAGGAATGATTCTGCTACGAATGATACCTACCGCGTCACATACAGATGCTGATGTACAACAAACGCTTGATGCGTTTTCTGCTGTGTCGGAAAAATTGAAAACGGGTGTGTATCAGGATAAGGTATTGAATCCGGTGTTATCATAAATGTGAGATGGGAGATGGGAGATGGGAGACGTGAGACGTGATATGGGAGATGGGAGATGTGATTAAAATAAAAAGAGGCTGTCTCGAAATACGAGAACAGCCTCTTTTCAATTAAGGACTTATTTGAGAAGTCTTTCGTTTAAACGTATCTCGAGGTTTTCATTTTTCTTTTGAGACGGTCTCTTTTTTGTCCCCCAGTCCAGTTGGTCTTCTCAAAATTTTCTGTCCTACGTTCTCTTGTTCCGTGCATACAGAAAGCCCAATACTTCGACTGGCTTACACTCATCCTCGTTCGCCAATAAATATGAGCGTTTGGCTTGCCGCAATGAACGTATCAAAAAACGCAATATCAATACCTTGAGTATCAGTTTAGATGGCCTATATTTGGTGGGGACAATACAAATGTTATGCAGAAATTATATACAGCATGCTATTTAGTAAAAAACTTTACAGTAAAGTCTTCTGGACTTCCATCATTATTTTAAGTGGATATTACTTATATAGAGCAATCCTATATAGGTTTTACAAAGAAGGGATTGGACAGACATTTTGGGATAAACAATTCCTTTATGTTTTTCATTTACTAACAGCTGTATTACCATTAACATTAGGGCCTTTACAATTCTGGAACTTTTTTCGTAATCGATATATAAAATGGCACAGATTTCTGGGTAAAATTTATATAATTGGTAGCTTACTGGGTGGTCTTTCAGCTTTGATACTTGGTGTTTTACAGCCTTATGAAGGCTCTAATACCTCTCAACTCTCGTAGGACACTTTGCGAAGAAGGCGACTCATACTTCGACTCCGCTCAGCACATCGCACCACCGTGCGCATGCTTCAGCTAAAGCTATGGCATGGCACTTACGGACCTCGTACTCGACGTTCCACTAAGTTATGGAGCAACTTTAGTGTAATGATCTAGCAATGAAACATACCCTCCCATTTGAATCGATCAAGAGTGAGCGTAGTGCCCAGAATTGGACTTTGGGCGATGGCTCGACTTGCAGTTATAAGAAATAATTGAAAAGCAAAAACTTTTCAGAAATCATCAATGCGTCTCGCATCTATAATCTGACGTCTGATATCTGGCATCTGAAGTCTGACATCTGTCGTCTTCATTTAATTATTCCATCTTCAGTGAGCGCATCCTTTAGTCCGGATTCTAAAGTGTATTGTGGTTTGAAATTGAGTTCACGGACCATTTTGGAGTTGTCTACGCGCCAGTTTTTGGCGGTAATCTCTTTGATTTTAAATGGGCTTACATGAAGTGGTTTTTTGGTGATGCGCGCCAGTAGCATTCTTACATGGGCAATTCCCAGCAACATATTTCTGGACAGTTTGATTTTTCTGATTTTGATACCGAGGTGTTTTGCGATATATTCGTTGACCAGGGATGGATCATAATCATTGCCATCAGAAACAACATATACTTCATGGTGCACATCCTTATCGACAGCATCCCATAGTGCCCTGGCGACATCCTTGACATAGACGAAACTCACCAACTGACCTTTGGGACCGACCCTGACTGCAAAACCTTTTTTAATGATTTTCAAAATCTCATGGACAAACTTTGTATCACGTGGGCCATAAACTGAGGTAGGCCTGAAGATGACCCAATCGAGGCCTGGTATTGCTTTTATTCTTTTCTCTGCTTCAAATTTACTGATGCCATAAGGCGTAAATGGTTTTGGAATCGTCTCTTCATTAATTGGCTTCATGGTCACAGGATTACCCGGGCCCATCGCCTGAAGGCTGCTGATAAAAACAAACTTTTTAAACGCCGGCTGTGTTCGCAGGAGCTCATGAATTAAGAAATCGGTAAACTCTACATTCCCTTCATAGAACTCTTCAATACGTTCGGGTCTGGTAATACCCGCGCAATGAATCACATATTCAAAACCACCAGTTTCATTGGCAAATTCGATGAGCCGTTTGCTCAACGTTTCTCTTTCGGAAAACTCCATAAAGAAACTTTTGGTCTTTCCTTCCAGTAAAGCCTTTTCGATATCGTTACGATAGCTCCCCCACACATCATAGCCACGAAACTGGCCCTCTACCTGTAAAAACCTCCCGATGAAGCCGGCAGCACCAGTCACTAAAACCCGTTTATTTCCCATAAGGGCGCAAAGATAAGATAAATGAAAAGGGAAAAATCAAAAGGGAAAAGTTTGTAGCGCGCAGTTAGAAGTTGGTGAACTATTAACCCCGGAGTTTTCGGAGCCATGTTGCTGGAAGCAACGAAGTGGAGGAACACAGGTCGAACGAAGTGAGATCCCGCCAAATGCAATGTATTTGTGGCGGGGGGTGACAGATTTTGCAAAAAATCTGGATGGGGATAAGGTAGAAGTGATGGTTCGGCTACGCTCACCAACCGTATAAAAGCAAGCGAAGGATTGCCTTACCTTTATCCCTTATGAATGAAGATGTAATATCCTTTCAGGAAGCCATCCGGACCGGAATCCCTTTAACCCTTCCGGAATATAATGGTCGTGACGCAGGCATTCAACATGCACCTATGCGCAGTATCAGTAGCCTAAGTATTGAGGAAAGAAGGCTCTCCCTTGCCAATGCCTTACGCTATTTTCCGGATGAATTGCATTCCACCCTCGCGCCTGAATTTGCAGAAGAACTCATACATTTTGGACGTATCTACATGTACCGATACCGGCCTTCGTATCCAATGCATTCACGATCAATTGATCACTATCCGGCCCGATGTAGCCAGGCAGCTGCAATCATGTTGATGATACAGAACAATCTTGATCCGCTAATCGCAAAATATCCGCATGAGCTCATCACGTATGGTGGAAATGGTGCCGTGTTTCAAAACTGGGCGCAGTATCTCCTGACTATGAAATACCTCAGCGAGATGACCGAAAAGCAAACGCTTGTCTTGTATTCCGGCCATCCACTGGGATTATTCCCTTCCAGCACCGGAGCACCTAGAGTCGTGGTGACCAATGGTATGATGGTACCCAATTACAGTTCAAAAGAAGACTGGAATAAATTCAATGCAATGGGGGTCACTCAATATGGTCAGATGACGGCAGGCTCCTTTATGTATATCGGTCCGCAAGGAATTGTACACGGCACCACCATCACCCTCCTTAATGCCGGCCGCTTGAAAGGACTTGGGACCAACGATCTTAAGGGGATAGCTTTTGTCACATCAGGTCTTGGAGGCATGTCAGGAGCACAGGCAAGAGCAATGCTTGTGACGGGTGCGACAGGCATTATTGCTGAAGTTGACAAAGATGCTATCACGCAGCGCCTGAATGATCATTATGTCAGGAAGGAAGATGTCTTTACGGATCTCGATTCGATGTTAAATCAGTTTGTGGAAGCCAAAGAAGCCAAAGAGGCGAGATGTTTTGTTTATCATGGGAACATAGTATCTGTCTGGGAAAAACTTGTTACGAAACATATTCATATTGAACTTGGCTCTGATCAGACGTCTTGTCATAATATGGATCATCTGGGCTATTGCCCTGTAGAATATACTTTTGAAGAAGCAAAGGAATTGCTGGATGATGACAAATCAGGCTTTGACCATGCTGTTAAAAATTCGCTGCGCCGACATGTGGATGCCATCAATATCATGTGTAGCCGGGGAATGTATTTCTGGGACTATGGGAATGCATTTCTTTTTGAAGCAGCAAAGGCCGGTGCCGACATCATGGATCCTCATTCACCCTCGGGTTTCAAATATCCATCTTATGTAGAAGACATCATGGGGCCTATGTGCTTCGATTATGGATTCGGACCTTTCCGTTGGGTGTGCACCTCCGGCCAATCAGCAGATCTTTCAACTACAGACGGTATAGCTGCAGAGACAATCCGTGATCTACTCAAAACCTGTCCTGAGGAAATTAGAAGTCAATGGACAGATAATCTCAACTGGATAGAGCATGCAAAAAATAATATTCCACCTGTCGGCAGTAAATCAAGAATACTGTATGCGGATGCAGACGGTAGAATTGAAATCGCAAAACGATTTAACCAGGCTATTAGAGATGGAAAATTAAAAGCACCTGTGGTTTTGGGCAGGGATCATCATGATGTGAGTGGTACAGATAGTCCATGGCGTGAGACGGCCAACATATATGATGGTTCCAAGTTTACGGCGGATATGGCCATCCACAATGTGATTGGCGATGCGATGCGTGGAGCCACATGGGTGAGTATCCACAATGGAGGTGGAACAGGATGGGGAGAAGCGATCAATGGAGGTTTTGGTCTTGTACTGGATGGCAGTGAGGCTAGTGAAAAAGCATTACAATCCATGCTCCATTGGGATGTGAACAATGGTATCGCAAGACGAGCATGGGCCAGGAATCCTCATGCTATGTTTGCTGCTACAGAAGCAATGAAAAAAGAGGACAGGCTTGAGATAACGATGCCGAGTGTGGTAGATTCGCATATCCTCAAAAAGTATTTTGAGGTTAAGGTGTGAGCATGTAAGACGGTGAGAAGGTAAGTCTGTAAGACGGTAAGTCTGTAAGAATGGGAGATGGTGAGAAGGTGAGAAGATGAGAAGATTAGAAGGTTAGAAGGTTAGTTGGTTATAGAATTTTAAAATTATGCTGACGGATAATACAAAGGCGATTTTGATTGTTCTTTCTGCTGTGCTGTTGAGTCTATTTCTCAGGTTGGATGTGTTCACACTTCCTATACAAGGAAAAGATACATGGCGGCAGAGTAAAACGGCCTGGAACATCCGGTATTTCGTGCGGCAGGATGCCAATATTTTCAATCCACGACAACCTTATCTCAATAATGAGGATAATATCGTACGATATGAATTCCCTTTGATGCAATGGTCGATTGCGATGGTGGAGAAAGTGACGGGAGAACATATTATCGTGATGCGATCGATGGTTTTTCTGATTAGTCTTTTGACCTTATTTGCTGTATTCAAGCTCGCCCATTTGTTTACAGAGGATAATTTATTAGCCGCTTTAGCGGTATGGATATTTACTTTTCTCCCGACATTTTTTTATAACGCCACGAGCATCATGCCGGATGTGCTTGCACTTTGTTTTGGCATGTTCTATGTGCTCTTTTTTTTCCGGTATCTCAAATCAGGAAAACGCGCTGATCTCATCTATTCGGCCCTTTTCATTGCCCTTGCAGGGCTGGCAAAACTGCCATTCATTTTATTGGGCTTTCTTTCTATAATCCGGGCTATCGAAATATTGCTGAAGAGGCAACCTATGAGATGGCGTGAAATAGGCACATTTGTTTCAGTCAAAGCGCTGGCATTATTGCCAGTCCTTGCCTGGTATGGAATGGTGATTCCTGAGTGGAAAGAAAACAATATTCAGGGTGGATTTATGAAAAACTTTGTTGGGTGGCCTCTCTTTACAGATTTTTTGAAGAATCACATCTACGTAAACTTTCCGCTGGAAATTCTGAATATTCCGGCATTGGCTCTTCTGTTCATTGGTATCTTCTTTCTTATTAAAACTAAAAAGTTCTTCTTTACCAAACCAATGTATTTTTTTATACCCCTTCTGGTGCTCTTTGTATACTTCTTTTACATCCTTAATGTAATCCGGGAGGGCCATGAATATTATCTGATGCCATTCTATCCCGTATTTTTATTGGCTATACTTTATGGTCTATATACATTATCTCATTGGAAATCCTATGGCAATATCCTCATCGGCATACTTCTCGTAGCCATGCCCATTGTATGCTGGCAGCAAAAAAAGAATAGTTGGGATATCAAATATGCCTACTTCAATCACGACTTCTTTAATTGTCGTGCGGAACTTGAAAAAATCGGCACAAAGGATGAACGGGCTGTTTTTATCAATGACCAATCGCTGGCGATATTGCCTTACATAGCCGATAAAAGTGGATATATTTTCTGGAACGACCGCTTGCCCGTAGAGTGGCTTAAAGATATGTATACGAGCTTGGGCGCGCGTTACCTGTATTCTGATTCAAGGATCATTGAGGCGCAGGAAGGGTTTAGCGATTGTATCGCCGAGACGGTGTTGGAGTGTGGCACTTTGAAAGTATTCAGGCTAAAGCCTCCTGAAGTGAAAAAATGAACTTGCACTGCGAACTTAAAAGTACTACGTACAAGGTAAAAATCAACGTAGCAGTGTTAAATCTCCATGCACTGTCATGCGCTTACCATCAGCCATGTTGAAAGTAATCATGTAGACATAGATACCAGTGGGTGCTACTCCTTGCTTCGTAAGTCCATCCCATAGTATTACAGAATCATCAGTCAGCAGCGAACCTTGTTGTGCTACTATACCACCCCATCTGTCCAGGATCAAGACTTCATGGATAGCTGTAATATTGCGCGGGTCCGTAGAAATAGAAAAGTAATCATTGATCTGATCTCCATTGGGTGAAAAAACATTTGGAACATATAAAATGGGTGTTCCATCGACGCTGATGGTGACCGTATCCCTATCTGTACAACCTTCGGCTGTCACTGCTTCAATGACATAGGTCTGATCTTCAAATGGTGTGACGATTGTCGACAAACACATCGGACATTCTACATTCTTTGTTGGTGACCATGAAGCACCGCTGGCAGGCAAATTGGATTGCGTATTCAACAATATGGAGTACCCTAATATGATCGTGGTATCCGCTATGGTCTCAATGTCAAAACGAGGTCCATCTTCAACCATAACCACCTCTTCTGTAAAACATCCAAATTCGTTTTCGATCCTGGCAGTATACGAACCGGCAGGAAGATTGACGATTGTGTTTGGTGGTGGTACAAGGATGTCGTTGATATAAAAAATAAATGGTGGCATGACCCCGGAAACAGAACCTACAAATATAGCTCCGTCTGATGCGCCTTCGCAGGAAGTTGGGTTAGTCCCAAATTCAGCTATGATAGGCGGGTCAGGAACAACCACCAGATCAAGAGTCACAAGACTGTCACATCCGTTGGAGGCTGTATACAATTGCTGATAGATGCCTGTCTCTCCGTACTCAATACCCCCTAGCTCAATCGTCATCCCGTCACACAACGTATCCCTGATCAGAAATTCTACCGGAACAATTTCTACAAGAATTCTATCCGAGGCTATCCGGCACTTCGGGTTGTTAATGTTAGACAATGTATTACTGTAGAGATATCTGAAATAGTAACGACCTGCTATCAGTTGTTGAACCTGATGGGTTCTGTTGATTGCACCGGGTATATCATTCCATAGGAGACCATCATCAATACTGAACTGCCATTGAATATCCCCAGTATCTGCATCGATCTGAGCAGTAAGCAAAGGGTATAATGAATTTTCACAAATTTTACCGGAAGGTTCTATGGCAAGGGAGGATGTCGGACCGCATGGTTTAAAACTAATATTATCCAAAGCAAGATCATTGCCTGTACCTCCCGGGGCATTATTCCTCAGCGATAACTTAACGGCAAACTGACCAGGCCCAGTAAAAAATGTAAAACCATAGGTATGCCAAAACTCATCCTGTGGGATCGCTCCGGAGGAATAGGATATAACATCATCAATGAGAAAACTTACATTCGGTAAAATATGCCCGGTCGTACCGGTGCGGACAACATTGATCACATCCGCCGTAAATTCATAGAGTGTGTTTTCACATAAGTTGTCTATAATCTGCTCATAAAAAATACCCGGGGCAAAAGATGCATTGACGACCATCATGTACCCATTTGGATTGACATCATTGTCTCCTATCTGCAGCCAGGTGGGATACACGAATGACCATGCATTGATATTGTTCGTCAGGGTATATTCTCCATCATCGGGAGGTACTTGAGTAGTGTATTGGAATCCGGGTGCCAAACCGGGATTGTTTTGAACCACATTAGGGACTCCTGAGCCAAAATCGCCGGCTGTAAAGATGTTGTCTCCAAGGTTTCCATTGCAAAAGGCAGGTTGAGCACACAAGTAATGGGTATGACTTGCAAACCAAACAATAACGAACAGACGGCATAACCACCTTATACATAGCCTCCTTTCACTCATGGCACTGCAAATTAGTAAAGACTATAACGACGAAACCGGAAATATGCGTCTAACAGATTACATTGGACCCGAAAAACCTATTGTAATGCTCCGATATCAGAAAGAAATACTCATCAACAAACCCATTGACCAGGTCATTAAAGTGTTTGGTAACCGCGATCTGCTATTCAAGTGGCAGCCCGGATTGCTAAGCAGTGAGCAGGTAGAAAGTTATCCATACCCGAAGTACAAACTGCTCCTTGCCTTCGGCAGGAGGAAGATAGTGATGACAGAAACGATAGTCAGAAATCAACTGCCTATGCATTTTGATGGAACGTATGAAATGAAGGGCATATTCAATCGTAACAACAACACCTTTACATCAGAGGGTCCGAATGTCACTCTTTGGACTTGTGATGCTGAATTCAGATTCAGTGGTGTCATGAAGATCGTCGCTTTCTTTATGAAGGCTGGATTCAAAAAACAATCCGCGATGATCATGAGGAATTTTAAGGGGTATGTGGAGTCTTTGTGAGTTGTGAGTGACAACGTGAGACGTGAGACGTAAGACATGAGACATGAAGACGTGAGACGTGAGACATGAGACGTGAGACGTGAGACATGAGACGTGAGACATGAGACGTGAGACATGAGACGTGAGACATGAGACATGAGACGTGAAGCGTAAGACCTAAGACGTGAGGCGTGCGACGTGCGACGTGCGACGTGCGACGTGTGACGTGTGACGTAAGCCGTGCGACGTGCGACGTGAGGCGTGAGGCGTGAGGCGTGAGCCGTGAGGTGTATGAGGTGTGTGAGGTGTATGGCGTATGGTTTGAATTATTAGCCTTTTCGAAGCAGGATTAGTTACTCAGTCGAGCTTGTAGTCTGCAGTATGCGGTCTGTAAAAGGCAACTACTATCCAGTTCCCTTCATTCGGTGTGCTGAGGTAGTTGAAGAAGGATATCGGGGCAAATGGCAGTTTGGTGAAGGCTTTTTAGCCTGTTTAATTCAGTATGCAATATTCACTAACAGAAACGTCGAAAAACCTTTAAAACAGGCATGTTTACATACCGTTGCAACAGGTCTGTTAATAGGGTGATTTTCGATTAACTAATGGTTAACAGCCAATTACGCAGGTAAACTTTTGTCGAATAAAGAATGTCCCTACTTTTGACATCGATAATCTGATTCAAATCACTTTACAATTATTGTCCTGATATGAAACATTTACTTGGTATTTGTGCCATTTTTTTGATGGCTTCTTTTCAACTGGCTGCTCAAGATGCAGAGCCACAAGCAAACCCTGCTTCCAAAGCAATCCTAACCTTGGAATCAGATGTAGTAGATTACGGAACGATCGACCAGGGTGGCGAGCCGCTTCGTTTAGCAAAATTTAAAAACACAGGTTCTGAGCCACTGATTATATCAGGTGCAAAAGGTAGCTGTGGTTGTACTGTCCCTAACTGGCCTAAAGAACCAATTATGCCAGGCGAATCTTCAGTCATTGAGATCCGTTATGATACAAAACGTGTGGGCGCTATCAACAAAACTGTTACTGTAACATCAAATGACCCAGCCGGCAAACATGTAATCCGTGTGACGGGCTCGATCAATGCTGTTGCTCAAGAAGAAGGTGTTCCAGAAAAACAAAGCATCTTCAATAAGCCTAACTAAACTTTAGTTAGTCTGAACCTTATTCAGCCCGGGTAGTTTTACTATCCGGGCTTTTTATTTTCTTAGCGACCCTTTCTATCAGATCAAACGAACCGAAGATGATTGTACTCCTCTCCCCTTCCAAAAACCTTCATAATGTACCTCAGCCATCACATCGGTATGCACTGCCAAGGATGCCAGAAGAATCACAACAACTGATAGAATCCCTTAAAAAGCTAAAACCAGCG
>JBBRDL010000115.1:0-12376 GCA_038203965.1 Chitinophagales bacterium
CAAAAAGATCAATTGGAAACCACCCAAAAGGAACGGAAACGAATAGGCTTCAAAACGGAAATTAAAAAGTGAAACTAAACCACAAAATATACGGCACCGGCTACCCGGTCATCATCATGCACGGCCTCTTTGGCAGCGGTGACAACTGGCGTTCTATCGCGCGGATGATGGAACCTCATTACCAATGCATTCTAGTCGATATGCGAAATCATGGACGGTCACCGCACGATCCGGAGATGAATTTCAAAGTGATGGCTGAGGACATACTTGAACTGATGGCAGATCTCAGCTTTGAAAAGGTATCATTGATCGGTCACTCTTTGGGTGGAAAGGTTGCCATGCAGTTTGCAATGCACAACGCTGAAAAGGTGGATAAGCTCATTGTAGTGGACATCGCGCCAAAAAAATACCCCGCCCATCATGATATGGTCATTCAAGCCATAGAATCCATTGACCCGGCAAAGTTGAGCGAAAGGGCTGAAGCAGAATCTGCGCTCGCCCACTTTCTAGGTCCAGATCAATCGACTATCCAGTTTCTGTTGAAAAACCTCTCACGTCTCCCCGATGGTGGTTTCGAATGGAAGGCAAATATGCCTGTGATAATTGATGCCTATGACCAACTTATGGAGGATATTCTGCTTGCTGAGCCTTATGGTGGGGCTACTTTATTCATCCGGGGTGAGAAATCGAGATACATTCTGGACGAAGATTTACAGACTATTAAGGCCCACTTTCCCAATTCTTCATTAATAACAGTACCAGCTGCAAGCCACTGGGTTCATGCAGATGCGCCTGATTTTTTAGCTAAAACGATGGTTTCGTATTTAAATGGCTGATTATCTGTAGTGAAATTAAGACCTGATGGGCTTTCCCCCTTGCATCTTACGCTCATAAATCCTTAACTTTGAGTACTTTTTGAAGTTTTTGATACATTATTGAGATATGGCCACAAGACATTTCCTGGTACTCCTCCTCTGCTTTTTTGGTTTTATGCGTCTCTCCGGCCAGATGGTCGTCGGGACAGATACCCTCGTAGGGAATGAATGGATCACCTATGGCCAGACGTATTTCAAATTTGTAATAGATGCTGATGGCGTCTACCGCATACCATATGCATCACTTGCAGCCGCCGGAATTGCGGCTGAGGCGACAGGGAGCGCATTGCGGGTATATTCGTTGGGAAAGCAAGTGCCTCTGTATGTAAGTACGGATGGCTTTTTTGGTCCAGATGATTTTGTTGAGTTCTATGGTTATAAAAATCGTGGCGAACTAGACCGGCACCTGTTTCGTAAGCCTGATTCAGACATGCTCAATCCCGATCAAAGCATGTATACAGATCGAAGGGCTTATTATCTGACAACCGCAGGTATTGACATACCATTAAGAGTTACTACCTTATCAAACAATCTTTCTAATCCACCTGCTCCTGAACTTTATTATCTCCATAAGGAAATTATAGAATTTACAGCAGGATCTAACGATCCATACTTTCCTATTGACGGTGGTGGAGCAATCTCTTACTCCAGCTATCTGCACGGAGAAGGGTTTTGCAAAAATGCTGAACCAAATAGCACAACACAAATAAATACGTCTGACAGGACAGCAGGTCCGGATGCCACCCTTCATCTCAGGCTTACATCTACCAATCATGGCGAACATGAATTTGTAGTTACCTGGAATGGTGAGGTGATCGATACCATCATTTCAGACAGCATCGAAATAAGTGATGTCAGTTATACACTACCATTATCGAAGATTCAGGATATCAATCAACTTAACGTCAGCAATACCAATGCGGTCAGTCGGCACTCCCTTGTCTTTGTTGTATTAACCTATCCACGTCTTATCAAATTAAATGGGTTGTCCGAATCCGTCCTTACACTTGATCAAAATCCTGGTGACCAATATGTGGTGATCGATGGGTTTGCACACAATGGTTCATTACCTCTGGTGTATTCTACAGACGAACGCTTGAGAATGGAAACAAATATCAATGGAAATGATCAAGTCCATTTTCTCTGGCCTGAAGAAGATCAAGAAACAAGCCTGCGCATATTGAATCCCGTTACCTCCATAAAAACAATCACCTCGCTGGACGAAAAAGTATTTACAGATTACACCAGTGATGATACTGAATACATTGTCATCACGCACCCTGACCTCATGGAGCCGGGAACTGAAAGCGAATATATTCAATATAGAAGTTCGGCTGCCGGAGGCTCCTATCGTGCCAAGGCCTACTCCATCATTGACCTCTATGAACAATATGGTTATGGTGTTGATAAACATCCTATGGCGATCAGGAATTTTGTAGAATTTTTTCAAAGAAACTGGCCTTCCTCTAAAATGATCTTTATCGTAGGTAGGGCTATTGAATATAATCGGTCACGGTATGAAAATGGTAGCTGGGAATCAAGCTTTTTCGTCCCTACTTTTGGTCGCCCCGGGGCAGACAATCTATTGGCTGCAACTCTTTGGGATCTTGTACCACGATACCCTATCGGACGTTTGGCCATTAAAAACGCTGAGGGAATAGCAACCTATCTGGAAAAAGTAAAGGAACACGATCTGTCCCGTTTCGCAGGACAAACCCTTGCAGATAAACAATGGATTAAAAATGTAATGCACCTGGGAGGAGGAAAAACCACCTCCGAACAAAATAATTTTGCGTTTGTTCTTAAGTCTCTTGAAAATGATATCTCATCATCAGGTTATGGTGCTGATGTCAGTTTTTTCGAAAAAAAATCCACTGACGAGGTAGGTGAATCAGAATCAGCCCAGATACTGAAACTGCTCAACGAGGGTTGTGGTATTATCAATTACCTCGGGCACTCCGCATCCAGTACTTTACAATTTAGTATCAACGATCCCACAGAATGGAATAATAAAGGCCGCTATCCTATTTTCAGTGCGATGGGGTGCAGTGCAGGACAAATCCATGGGACCTCATTAAGTCTGAGTGATAATTATGTTCAGATAAAAGATGAAGGCACGGTGGCTTTTATTTCCGGTTCAGGCTCTCAGTTTCCTTCCGCACTTATCGCATGGGCCCGCCCATGGTATAACTATTTTGGCAATCTCAACTATGGAACGACTCTGGGGGAATCTATTCTATTTGGATTGAAAGCACTCGAAAACTATGTTGATCTAGACAAGCCGACTACTTCTAATTCATATCGGTATCTTTTAGAGCAACAAACATTTCAAGGCGATCCTGCATTACAATTACATCCGTTTCCCGGTCCTGATTATGTGGTAGATCGTCATTCAGTCTCTATTTCACCGGAAATCCTCAACACCAAAGTGGATAGTTTTGACCTTCGTTTTTCGATTGTTAATATCGGAAGAAACTTAAAACAAAACGTCAATTACAGCATACTGATCAGATTCCCTGATGGACATGATATTGAAGTACGAAATGATACGATCACCGTTGATAAGTTTGCTTCTGTCGTCCACACCCGTATACCCTTGATGACAGGTGGTAAATCCGGTGCCTTCAGATTGCTGGTACGAATCGACCCAAATAATGTACTGGAAGAACTTCCAGCTCCTGATGCGGAGACTAACAACCAACTCATTGACAACCTGAATATAGAAGGCATCGAGTTTTTTGTGGTTGATAATCTGATCTCCGCTGTATATCCTCCTGATTTCAGCATCGTGAATACGAGTATACCTGAATTAATTGCAACAGGAAGTAATTCGTTTAGCAAATTACAGGATATAGCTTTTGAAATAGATACGACTGCATTATTCAATAGTCCATCGCTTGTCAGAGATAAATTTATAGATCATTCCTCTACACTCAAGTGGTCACCTCCGATCAACTGGATTCCTGATCAGGTGTATTACTGGAGAGTCAGTACTGACAGTATCTCTCCTGAGCAAGGGTATCTCTGGAGTAAAAAATCTTTTTTATATAAACCCGGCAGTTCACCAGGTTGGAACCAATCTCATTTCCATCAGTTTACCGACAATGATCTTGACCAGATCCTGGTGGATAGCACAAAACGGACGTTCACATTTGGCACCACGACACGGAACTTCAGTATCCTCAACAGATATCATGACATTGCTCAGGACTTAATCCCCAAAGTTATTGTTGGTGGCAGCATCAAAGCAGAATTTTTCACGGGTTTCCGTACACGCAATGTGAATGTGTTTGTGGTAGCGATTGATTCTGTGACCGGGGATTATCTCTATAATCCTAACCCTGGGTTATATGGATCGTTTAGTCATCTGTCCTTTGATGCGCCCTGTTTTCCATACAGAACTGACCTGCCTGAAAGTCGTCAGGCGCTCATCGATTTTGTAGAGAATGTGATTCCATCCGGATACTATGTTTTCTTTTATACCTATCAACGTCCGGGATATCCGGATTTTTATCCTGAACAATGGGCCGCAGATGAAGCGATATATGGAAAGAGTATTTTCACCATGATCGAAAATCAATTTCCATCCTCTGCTATCCGCACGCTTGAAATGACAGGGAGCAAACCTTATATCGTTTTTTTCCAGAAAGACCGAGGAGGTATACAAGAACTGATTGCTGCAGATACTTCAGATGTAATCGCCATGAATATTGACATCAAGGAATCCTATGCAAAGGGCCGTCACATATCCCGTCTCGTAGGACCTGCTTCCAGATGGTATTCCATTCTGAACGAAACTGCAATCCCTTCACCAGATTCATCGGGTAACAATGTATTGTCTGCGATAGCTCTTTCCGCGGATTTGACTGATACGCTTTTGATATCAGAACAGATAATTTCCCAAGACACTACCATAGAGGCTATTGATGCGAAAGCATATCCATATATACGCCTCACCTATTCGACCCAGGATAGTATGACCTACAATCCGTCAGACCTGTTGCTCTGGCGCGTATTGTATGAAGGCTACCCTGAGTTTGTGATTCAGCCTGATATGGGCTTCGAATTTGAATCTGACACACTCCATCGAGGTGAAACGATGCGACTGTGGACCAATATTGAAAATGTTAGCTCGTATGATATTGACTCCCTACCCGTATCGCTTCGTATCATCAGTGAAAACAACTCAACTGAAATACTGAGCACATCAATACCCGAACTCAAAGGACATTCGTTTGCAGCTGTTGAATTTGAAAAAAACACTGGCGCGTATGAAGGCAACTACCAGGTGCTGATGGAAGTAAATCCAGGCCGGACTATAAATGAATTCAACTACAATAACAATATTGGTATAGTGCCTATGCACGTGCTACCTGATCAGGCCAATCCTGTCTTGGATGTTACTTTCGACGGATATCGTATCAAAGATGGTGACCTGGTGGCTTCAAAACCACTGATCATGATTCAATTGTATGATGAAAATCAAAATCTCCGGCTTGAGGATACATCATCCTTTGTGATGTATCTCGAATACCCGGCTGATAATGAACCAAAGCGCATATACTTTACTGAACCATGGGCGCAATTTATTGCCTCACCTGCTTCAGGCCCAAATGTGGCGACCGCGCAATTAACACCTGAGTTATTGGAAAACGGTATCTATACCTTATTCGTGAATGCTAAGGATGCTTCAGGTAACATTGCAGGTGATAATGATTATATGGTCTCCTTTGAAGTCATCAACGAGACCTCCGTGTCTTATATCTATAACTATCCTAATCCATTCAGCTCGTCGACCCGTTTTATTTACACATTGACAGGCCCTGGAACTCCATCATTTTATAAAATTGAAATCCTGTCCATTACGGGTGTGTTGGTAAGAGAAATTAGCCAGGACGAAATGGGTCCTTTGGCTGTTGGAGATCACATGACTGAGTATAGCTGGGATGGCACTGCTCAGACAGGTAGCGAACTTCCTTCCGGGATATATCTCTACCGGCTGATCGTCAAAGATGAAAACATGAGGGAGTATAGCCGGTATGTTCCATACGGCGACAGTACTTATACCAATGAAGGCTGGGGCAAACTGGCGATCATCAGATAACATTTATACTACCTGCGATTCCTGTTTATATCCGATCTTCTTTTGATCAGCCATCATAGTATGCTGTAGGTTAGCTTGCGTCAGGATATCCTGCAAGGGCTTAAATAAATGTACCTTAGGGCCGACAGTTATGGCTATAACGACGATTATCGAAGCGGGTTCACCGGTACAGTATTGGCGGAAAATCAAAGAGTGCTGGCAATACAGGGATCTGCTCCGAATGCTCAGCTATAGGGATATCCGGGTACGATATGCACAGACTTTTTTAGGCATGGCGTGGGCCATCATCAATCCGTTGATCTCGGTCTTGCTTCTCTATTTTGTATTTGGCGTTGTGATCAAGGTGGATACGCAGGGGGTACCCCCATTATTATTTTCTATGGCAGGGATATGTTCATGGAATTATTTTTCACGTGTCGTAGGTGAGGCAGGTACTTCCATCATCGGAGCCCAGTCGCTTGTCAAAAAAGTTTATTTCCCCAGACTTATTATTCCCATATCCAAATCATTCAGCGCACTGATAGATCTGGCTATTGTGATCATTATACTTGCTGTCATGATGATCCATTATAATATCTCATTTCACTGGCAGGCACTCATGATCATTCCCTTCACATTGCTGACTATTGTTGGGAGCCTTGCATTTGGCATTTGGGTAGCAGCGCTCACCATCAGGTTCAGGGATTTTACACATATCCTGCCATTGATCTTACGTATTGGGATGTTTTTGAGCCCGATTGCCTATGGTGCTTCCCTGGTACCTCAACCTTATAAATGGGCATTTAATCTAAACCCGCTGACGGGTATTATTGAGGGCTTTCGATGGGCGCTCTTCAACACCTCTTTAGACATCAATGCTGTTTGGATCTCCATGATTGTCATTTTGATCATATTAGTCGGAGGGGTATGGTATTTTCTGCGCATGGATCAGTATATCGCTGATATCATATAACCTAGGACATGAGTCAAGAAGCAATTGTCGTAGAAGGGTTGTCAAAAACATTCCAGAGGGGGAAAGTAAGACGTGGAGATATAAAGACTAGTCTTACTTCATGGCGGTCAGAACTGGGAAAGGAAAAAGAAGAATTTTATGCTCTCAGGGATATTAATCTCACGATTCATGAAGGTGATGTTGTTGGGATAGTAGGGCCAAACGGTGCCGGCAAATCAACATTACTCAAACTCCTGTCACGCATCTCCTTTCCTACAAGTGGGCGTATTTCCATTTATGGGTCCCTTTCGTCTATGTTGGAAGTTGGAACAGGTTTTCATCCTGAGCTGACCGGAAGAGAGAACATCTATCTCAACGGTGCTATCATAGGTATGCGGCGTGAAGAAGTGAGTCGCAAACTTGACAGCATTGTTTCGTTTTCAGGCATTGAAGATTTTTTAAATACCCCTGTCAAGCATTATTCATCAGGCATGTACGTCCGACTGGCTTTTTCGGTGGCCTCGCATCTTGAACCTGACATCCTGATCATCGACGAGGTACTCGCTGTGGGCGATCAGGCGTTTAGAAAAAAATGTATGGAAAAACTCCTGGATGTTTCAGGCCAGGGTAGAACGATCATCATGGTAAGCCATCAGATGGCCTATCTTAAAGACTTATGCCACACTGGAATCTATCTTCATGCAGGTTCGATAATGTATCAGGGAAAAATCGATGAAACGATCAATCATTATGTGAATCATTACAGCGAATCAAGACGAACAGCCTTAATGGACAGACAGGACCGGCGTGGATCCGGAGTGGTCAAGCTCATGTCAATGGAGATGCAGGATAAGAATGGATTTCCTCTCCCTTCCATTCCTGCAGGTCATGCTGTCATCTTTAAGTTAGATCTGACGACAACCGCTGCAAGCGCATTTAATATTGTTATACAACTCGAGCTTTTTAATATCTATGGGCAACTGGAATTTATCGCCAGCAATGCTATCAGTAATCATTCGATCCCCAAATTAAATCATCAACAGTCAGTTGAATGCTACATACCTAAGTTTCCTCTCAATACCGGAACGTATTTTATAAATGCAAGTGTAACGGTGGGTAACAAGTTGTCGGATGAAATACTAAATGTGATGCACATCGAAGTAGAACCCGGTGCGTTTTATGAAAGTGGTAAGCTCCCTCCCCCTAACAAAGGATTTTTGGTGGAGTACCACTGGAAATAAATTATATAAAAGGAAATTACTTTTTCCAAGAGCACACCTTACTTATTCTATCCGGGAGGAAAGATTTTTATTTTAATCTTGTATAACAATCTTCGGATCACAAAAATCGAAGTGGCGAGCCAGGACTGTGAAAAATCATCAGGCTGCAGGTTAAAATGAGCAGTGATCTTGCTGCTGACCAGTGGTTTTCCGTTGGTTCTGCTCACCATATTTCGCAGATGAATTATTTTCAACCATGAAAAACGGGAATCAACATTTTTTATAGTACACGCTGCCGGTGGCCTTCCGTGGGGATATCCAAACACTGTAAGAAAATTTGGACCGTGTGCAGTTTCTTCAATTAAACTTCCATAATGATTGACCTGACTATTTCTGATTTCGGTCAGGACACATCGGTGTACATCATACAGCACTCCCTTGGTCAGGTTGATGATCAGCTTATCCTTTGGCTCGAAAGATTCCTGCACCTTAGCGATAAACTGAGGGCCTAATCCGTCATCATTGTCCAATCGGGAAGTTATCACATACGGGGTGGGAACAGAGGAGATCAATTGCTTCAGATCAAGCAATAAGCCGTCAAAGTCATCTACCTGGCGAATAGCCGCTTCGGGAACAACCTCTATAGCCTTTCGGATTTCGGCGAGGAAATGAGTTGTTGTCAGTCTGTCACAATAAATCAGCCAGGTGAAATTTTTTTCAGCCTGTTGGGCCAGTGTAGGAACACAGTATTTTCGGAATAATACCAACCTGTTTTTCATCCAGGCGTCATCCAGTACCGGTAGACCGGCCTTGTCCTGTTCCCAGTTTTTTACAGGAACATTAAAACGGGTGATCAGATAATGCGTAAATTTCACACTCATTGTATCAGGTAAAGGTAAAACTATGCATTGGCTCAGAAACACAGCCTATTTATTAATTGTCATCATCGGGGGCGGCTTCCTGTTGCTTCAGGGGAGAGGCCTCCTCTTTCCTATCTTCTTTGCGATCTTTTTCAGCTTTCTGCTGATGCCACTGGAATCCCGGATATATAGGCTGATCCCCAATAAGCCTTTCTCTATTACTTCTTGTGTTCTTCTCGTGTTAGGTATTCTTGGGGGTATTGGCTTCGTCTTTAGTTTCCAGATTATCCAGATCGTCCAGGAGATGACCTCTATTCAGGCCCAGGTCGAAGCCGGGATAGAAAAGATCTTCCAGTTTATCGACCAGAATATACCCTATATGCAGATGCCGGATGACCAGGCATCGATGAATGCCATGATCTCCAAAATCATTCAGGCACCTGTTGAATTCGTAGGTGCAGGGATCAGTAATGGGGCTGGCTTTCTCTTCAATGCGGCGACAACATTGATCTATACGATCTTCCTACTCATTTATAAGGAAGCTTTCCGGGACTTCATTATGATCCAATTTCCAAAAGATAAACGCGACGAAATTGAAAAGGTGCTTTCTCAATCCGCTCACCTTATCCAACGCTACCTTGTCGGTATGGTGACAGTGATTATTATCCTTGCTGTGTTGAATTGTGTTGGTTTGATCCTCATAGGTGTCGAACATGCTATACTCTGGGGGGTCCTTGCTGCATTCCTGGTGATCATCCCATATATAGGAACCACTATTGGTGGGTTGCTACCGTTTCTCTATACATTGACAAATGCCGAATATCCATGGCAACCTTTCCTGGTCATCATCATGTACATTTTCATCCAACAGATAGAGGCCAACTTGATTACGCCTAAGATCGTTGGTTCGCATGTACGGATCAATCCATTCTTTGCCCTCATGGGCACCATCGTGATGGGCACCTTGATGGGTATTGGAGGTATTGTCCTCGCCCTTCCCGTCATGGCTATTATCAAACTGGTCGCGGAAGGTATCGACGTACTCAAGCCAGTAGCATTGCTGATGGATAAGGATCTGATGAAAAACCGTCATCTCTTCTATGGAAAATATGATCGCGAAGCCTACAGGTTTTCGTCAGTGATCAAAGAAGAACCAGATAAACGGTGACCCAAACAAAAATCTATATTGTGAACCTCTCTATTCAATATCTTTCATTACAATTGATTTTATATTAAAAAAATATATATGCATCTCAAATTGTGAAAAATTAATAAAAAAAAATTAACTTTTGATTATGGGTATATTTTTAAACGCGTTTTGTGAAAGGTGTGGCTTCATCCACAAAGGGATGATTTTTGGGAGTGGATTCACCAACCTTGCACCAAAGATTCCCGCGCTAAATAAGAATACTTCTGAAATCGTAGTCGTTGAAAAATCAGATGATTCTAATCTGCGATTTTACGATCAAAAAGAAATGTACAAAGGCGTTATTAAGGGATATGGCATACAGAATTATGATATCTATCTTAATCCTGTAAATAATCTTTGCCCCTCATGCGGTGAGTATTCAATGGAGTTTATTGATGTCGGAAACTGGGACTAATTGAATTGTTCAAGAGTACTATTTCTTAACTGGCATAACTTGAAACTGCTTTAAAAAACAATTCCCATTTTGATTAGCTACTACCTTTGCTGTATTGGTACTGCTGAAAGCGTGCATCGTAGCGTGAAAAGCTGATAATACGCCATCCTGTAATTGTTGTTCACCTATTAAAGGGACTATTTTTAAGCCAATATATGTGGCAATTTCAATAGAGATGGGGTAATTTGGATGTTTGAGATTTCAAATTAAGACTGATGAATGAAGTTGAGATAATCCTCTAAAAGTTTTGCTTGAGCAGTAATGTTACTTGCCTCAACTATAATATTGTCTATATCTGGGTAAAACTCCCTAGCTTTTTCAAGTAAATCATCATATTTTCAGATATGCTTTACCTCAAATTTAAAGCCAGGTAACTTCTCTATGGCCTCGGAGAGGTGTTTGCGGTGACACTGATGAATGTTTGATTCAAAACAAGTCAATGCTATCCTTTTCTGTTGTATGAGTATGTTTAATATTGCATTTTGTGTTTTACCTGTCATAGGTATACAAGCGTCGTCATACTCAGCAAATAACTTATCATAATCCGATTGGGAATGAAGCTCTCTACGAAGTGACGATTGAATGCCAACTTCTGGAAAATGAAAATACCGAATTCCTAAAAACTCACAATATTTTCGCAATTGACTTTTACTGAAACCGAATTTCATACTTAACGGGTTGTTACGAACATCCACAAGCACGTGAATATTATTTTTCAGAAGTCGTAATAGATATTCTTCCAATGAAATGCCCTCATATCCAATAGTAAATAGTACAGTAGTATTCTGGCGAGGTTTAGAAGCCTGAACTTTAGCAAATTCTTCTTTAGAAAGTATAGATTCAGCTATTTCACTTCTTGTGGCATAAAACGGTGATTGTATATATGTCGTTTTGGTCAACTCCTTTGTTGAAAGCTTCCCGTAAGTTGCTTTAATATCCTTCAGTGTGGCTTGGTCCTTTGGCCGGAGTTGAGTGAAGTATCTGGCGATGTCCATTTTCTCAAAATGCTTTTCCTCTTCTTTCAATTGGCTTTTTTTGACCATTGTTGACAAATCCGCTGCTGCCGAAAATGAATAGCACCCAAATCGATAGGGGACAAAATCATATTCTGGTTTATCCTGTGACTGTGCAAAAAGGAATAATAATTTTTGAAGCCGGATCTTCTCCAGCTTTCCATCGAACAGTTCAAGAAGTGCTAAGATGAGTTTTCGACGGTAGTACATAGGACAATATTAGGGCATTTTGCTGAATTTGAACCTAACGCTATAATATGTCTGATACTAAATTATGAGATGGTAGAAGGTAATTTTCTAACTTAGCATTTGATATAATATTATAAGAATCCTTGCAGCTCACCCCACACCACGCCAAATATCTCGCCACCGAGCTGACCCTCCGTCATTCCACTAATGATCCAGCCAAAATCACCGCCTCCTTACCTAAGGCGGGGTGAATTCCTTCCTTGCGGAGATCATCTTCTGTCAGATCGGCAGCTACAAGGATCAAGATGTTCTCGAGTCGGAGTTGTTCAAATTGATGAAGTAACGAATCAATAGATCGGCCTGCGGCAATTGTAAAATGGCCAGCACGATCAAAAGAAGTAAATTTTTTATCCAACGTTTCATCCAGGATGATCCGCATCTTCGGTATCCAATTGGTCTGTTCACTGTAGATCAGATGTGCGACGACTTCATGAGGTGACCATGTGTCCGGCCCTTCATTGGCATGTAGCCAGTTATCCTC
>JBBRDL010000116.1:0-12337 GCA_038203965.1 Chitinophagales bacterium
GCAGATGATATATAACTACCATGCGGAATCGTAATGTTTTTAAATCGCCACCCGATTTTTTGATGCCCATCTCTTGCTGTCATAGCTAGTTTTTCCCTTAGTGGGTTGACAGCACCATTATCCTGATGCTCTTCAGCATCATCGTACGCACTCGTTATTGTTCTGACCAATGTCCCTCTTCGCTTTGTTACAGATGTGGTGATCCACCATTCTGACAAACCGGGCGATGACCACGTTGCATAATAGCCGTTATCAAAGGGAACTACCTCTGTTGAATCGAGGGCATACGTGATCACTTGTGCAGCTACATTATTGGCATAACTTCCATCTTCATCCGGACCGCTATAGCGTAACGCAGCTACTTCAAATCCATCACGCGCTCCGATACACGATGAGCATCCTGTTGCATTGACCAGGTTGGTGGCTTCTTCTTTTGTGAAATATCCCCGAAGGGTGATCGGGTTGGCCGGAGGTATCGTGCTGGTCAACACCCAGTTTCGTGACAGCAGATAAAGACTGTCACTGAGATGAAAATTGTTGGCGGATCTATAGATATCAAGGGTGACATCTCCCAGATCCTGGTCTTCAGGATGAATGCTGAATACCCGCTGCCCGTCCTGTTCAAAGTGCATCCATTCATTTCCGGATACGGGGATGGTCCACTGCATATTTCCTCCGGTGTACAATGGTATTCTGTCATATACATGCACCTGATCAATGGCGAGTCCTTCTTCTTCCACACCGACATCACTTTGCATCACCCATCTGAACTGAACGACGGTATCCGTCACAGGTATGGCATGGCCGGTAGTGATCCATTGTAATTGATTGCCATTCCACGTGTGTGTATTATGATTGTACCAGTTTACACCTGTTCCTTGTGTTCCCAGTTTGACCCATGATGAACTTCCCTCAAGCCTGTATTCAACCCATGCATAATCGTAGCCGGATTCAAGTTGAAACTGGAGTCCAAAAGATAAATAGGGTTGTGCAAGGCCGTGCAGATCAAAGCATGGTGAATAGAGATACGAAATCTCATCCGCATTGTGCATTCCGGTGAGTGAAGTAGCCCATACATTCTCGCCTTCTGCACCTCTTGACATGACCTGCTTGCCAGGTTCTCCGTGTGCCCAGGATGAACGTATCCCTCCGGGGACCCATCCGCCATCCCCATGTTCAAATCCTTCCAGGTAAGGAAATGAATTAACAAAAGGAGTGTGCAGGATCACTGTTTGTAGGGTGTCATTGAAATGAAAATCATCTTCTGCGCTGTTGATCCATACTTTCAGATCATGCACACCTGTGGAAGAAAAATCGGCAGGAGGTAAAAGTGAAACAATCATCGTACTTGCTGCAGGGACTGTGCCTACAAACGTAGATTCGATCGCTTCATCATTGAGCTGGTAGTAAGCAGATGTATTATTCACCGCCATGGTGGATGTATTTGCAATACTTATTTTAATCGTATCCAATCCCAGGTCACAAGAAAGCGGCGAGGGGTGTATGATGCTTACGACAGCTATATCACGTTCCACGATATGAATGGATAGATCATCGATTGTCTGGCCATCCTGGCTGGTCAACTGGCCTGCGGAAGCATTTACGCCATGTGCGAACCGGATTTGAAATGAAGAACTGAAATCTTGTCCTACACTATCCAATACAGCCGTGAGATCAAGTCCTGTGAGATATTGCCACTGTCCTCTGAGTGCTGCATCATTACTTATACCTGACAACAATACAAAACTTGAAGTGTCAGAACCTCTGGTCCAGATGGCTTCATTATTATTGGATTCCGGAAAGATTTCGTGATGCATGACATAGAGATTGAGGCGCACATCATCATCCATGACAGTATAAGCGGACAGGTTGAGTGTGATAATCAGCTCTGCTGACTTGTTGGACCCTGTGCGGATGGCATCGACTGTCAGCGCCCTGTCGCCTCCATGGCAGAAGGGGTTTCCTGCAAAACTTCTTACTCTTGCATTTGACTGAAGGTAAGCGTCTAACTGATCAAGGCCTGCCAAACCAATCGTATTTGATATAACGGTGATATCAGGTAGCGACTCAAATTTTTCGATCCAGGGTAAGGAGACAACCGGATTGGGCAGATGATAAATCAGGTCATAGATCGTGTCATTTTGCGGGTAAGGATCGGATGGATAAGACAGCCACACTTTGACATTGTATACACCTGATGAAGAAAGATCCGCTTCTTGCGCAAACGTAAAATCTTGTCCCGTTCCGCCGGAAAGATTGCCTGCAAATAGTTCCGAAACTGGAAAGGCATTGTTGATTGAATACGAAACCATAAAACCGGATGCATCCATTGTTCCTGCATTATGCAGACGAACCGTAACGGTCTCAGCGGAAGTTAATGCTGAAGAAGTCAATTGCCTGCCTGAAGATAAATCCATCAATGAATCTAGTCGAAGGTCATGATCCCATCCACAATTATTACTTCCATTGGCTGTGACAGCAACGGCCCTTGCACGCAAACCATTTATACCTGATGCAAAGACACCGGACACCGTAACCCATACTGCACTATCCGATGGAAAATTATTTAATACTATGGACGTATCTGAAGTTGTATCAACGTACGTGAGCGTTTCGTTTCTGATGGTATACAACCTGTAATAATCAGCTCCTGGAACTGCATTCCAGGCAACTTGTACATATCCACGGCACGGAGATGAAGTTGTGAGATTGGCGGGTGCAGCCATAATAGTAGCTATGTAGTCAGAAGTATCTTTCATCCCATTGGTAGCGGAGACGCTTACTAATAACTGATCTGTAGGCGTGTTGGGTGGAAACCACTCCTGATAGCGGCGATTGGCCGGAATGGCGGATGCAATGGTATTCCATGTGCTGCCTCCATTGGTGCTATATTCTGTCGTGAAGGTTGATGAACCTGTACCAAAAGCATCCCATCGTATATACTGTCTGTCTAGGCTGACATTTGGATTACCCGGCATAAATACTTCTCCTCCAATGGGACCTTGAACGGTGATACCTGACATACCAATATCCCAGGAAAGCCATGCTTTCTGTGGGCCCATGGGCACCTGATACCCTGTCACCATAAGCGTATATATTCCGCTGATCGGAGTGGGTATGGTGATTTGTTCATGATTGTTGATATGATCTGCACCGTTGCTTGCAGGGGTAGCTGCTCCTGATGGTGTATAATTTAGTTTCCAGGGGCTCAATGTATCATTGTTGGGTGTGATGATGAGAATATCCAGATCATTGACCAATGTTACGGTCTCAAAAGGAGCTGATGCAGGATCTGACCACATGAGCATGACATCTGCAAAAGCAACACCTGCAGGAAGGAATATCGTGTGTGCGAATGTATCTTGATGATCGAGTAACAGGGATGTATAGTTTTCTGCTTCAAGAATAGCTGCTGAGCGGTCACCATTGATCCTACCAAACCCGAAGGTATAATCAGGTCCTGCATTTCCAAGATCGTCTGCGGCATTGCAGATTATATTTTTGATCAGCGCAGCATCGGGAAGGCTGTCGGAATGCAACTGGTGATATCGCTCGTACAACAACGTGGCAATGCCTGCGGTAGCCGGAGAAGAAAAGCTTGTGCCGCTGTTGCTGCTATAGAGATGATTGTCTATCGTGCTGTATCTGCCTGCACCATAGGCAACAACTTCAGGCTTGAGCCGACCGTCATCCACCGGTCCGCGGCTTGAGAAACTTGCATTGGCATCTTCATTGTTTACGGCCCCTACGGTCAGAACATTTTTAGCGGGTTGATATCCTCCTGCGATCGTGGCATACTTAGAGGGGTATGGAGCGCAAGTCAAATTACCTGAGTTAGCTGCAGCAAAAACATGTAGCAATTGTGGATGGGCTATAGCCATGGCGTCAAGCCCTGCGCTTGTGCCGTCATAATCGCCGAAGTAAACACAATTTCCAAGGTCTGCCCCATAGGAATTATTGGTCAGGCTCAACCCAAAATCAGTGATGTATTGCGGGGCATCCCAGAGAATATCTGAAAAATTTCGAAGGATGACTTTTGCCTTTGGTGCATATCCATATCCATAGAATGGATCGATCAATCCCGCTCCGGTGATAATACCGGCAACCTGCGTGGCATGATTGCTCAAACCAAAACTTGAGAGATCCGTAATATTCGTTTTCAGGTCATCGTGCAGACCTAATCTTCCTCCGTCTCCAATCCCAATGGTGACGCCGGTCCCGTTGAGATTCCTGGTCAATGATGAGGTGAGTCCCCATGCTCTTTCACCATGATGAGCGCGGTAATTTATTTCCTCGTCTTGTGGGATGGGACTAATAAATGAAACCCAGGGCGTATTCTTCACATCCTCTATATATGTTTCCCTCACTTCTACATCGATAAAACCCAATGTGCGGGCTCGGGTATCCAGTAGTTTGATTTCCTTTTCCACAGCCCATGCTATGATTTCTTCTTTTTGCATCCCGGGGGCTATAGAGAGTCTGTAGCGATTGGCATGTGATCTGTCACTGAGATCCAGCCCGATTTTATAATCAGGATTGATATCAAAGAGTTTTTTGGCTACAAGCGTATCCTGCACCCCGGATACGCTTACCCAGTAGATATGGTTGTGAAGGGCGTAGAGGATATCTATTCCTTGCTGTTTCAAAATCGCTCGCTCCTCGCTTGACAACGTTTTATCGGCCTGGTAAAATAAGTACCGTACTGTGGTGCTCTGGCGGGTATCTGGCGATGGACTCCGTATGTTAAATGTGCCGGTTTTGAATGAAATCGATTCTTGCGCACGAGCAGAGACAAGGCTACTGATGAGTAGTACTGCCAATGTACATGAGCGTATGATAAAACTGATGCGCATAGTGCTAAAAGTACAAAATAGGCATGAGCCTTTGTTGTATTGGTTGGAGGGAGGCACAAGGCTGAATTTATTGGCTGATCTGCACTTTGCCTTCAGAAATTAAATTTTCTATAACAATATAATTTCGTTTATCTTTCGGACTGATCCATAAAAATTTTTCGATGGCATTATTGAAGTCGAAAAGCCAACAAATTATGATCCTCAGGAAGCCCGCTGAAATGCGGGTTTCTTTTTTTAAGGTGATTTCAACTGCAACCCTTGTTTGCCTGTGTATTGTTTTGACCAATGCCCAAGGAATTCTCGGTTCGGTGGCTGAAAAATTTTCCCGCTATCCTGTTGCGATGGCTGGCATCACCATTTCCCTGGGGGACTCCATCGTATTTGAAGGAAAGACCGATAGCCTCGGCCGCTATTCGTGGAAGAATGAAAAGGCAGGTCGCTATGCTATCGATATCACGGCGACCAACTTCGTTTGGTATCATCTGTCAGATATCATCCTTGATGGCTATTCTACCCGGTCGTTGGAACATTTCCTTGAAAAATTATCTTTTGATCTGGAGACGGTAATCGTCATGGCTCCTTATCAAAATGTCACACCTTATGTACGCAAGATGACACCGGACGATTTGATCAGCATTGCCGGAAATTTCGAAGACCCTGTCCGTGTCGCGCATAGCCAACCCGGTATCATCCTGCTCAATGATCAGGCCAATCAATTATCCGCGCGAGGGAAATCGCCAGTTTTCAATAGCTGGCTGCTCGAAGGCCTGGATATCGTCAATCCCAATCATACCAGCAATGCCGGGACCTTCACGGATTTGCCTACACAGTATGGTGGCGGAATAAATATGTTTTCAGCTCAAACGCTTGGATCTACTGATGTATACATGGGTATCAATCCGATGAGCATCAACAATGTGAGTGGTGCGGCCATCGACATGCATCTTCATGAAACGGCCAAACCAGAATGGCGAGCGAAGGCTGGTCTCCTCGGTTTTGAACTAGGTGGAGCACTTGAACTCGGAACAAATCGAATTCTTGATTTCAATTTCCGATACAGCTTTACTGGTATACTTACTGCGATGGGTGCAGACTTCGGAGGAGAGCAGATTAATTATTATGACGGTGTCCTTTCTTACAGGCAAAAGGGAGCCTTGCATTCCTTTAAAGCTTTCGCCTGGGCCGGGCACAGTATGAACGCGTTTAATAAAGCCGAAGATCCCGCAGATATCGAGGAGTACAAAGATTACTTTGACATTGATTACGGAAACGATATCCTGGGTGCAGGTGCTACCTATGAATACACTTTAAATCCAAAGTTGCATCTCAAGACTGGTGCTGCTTATTCCACCAATCAAACCATCTACAGTAAATTCGGCCAGTATGAATCATATATAGATTCCATTGACGAGATGGACCGGATAAGTATTTTCTCCTCTTTCCTTGAACTCGCCATCAGGCATTCGGACCGTATCAAAACTACAGCAGGCTTCAATTATAAAAACCGGTCGTATGGTAGTAACAAGTTTCATAATGTTTATCTGTATCTGCCATTTGCAGAAGAATCTTTGTTGCGGCCGTATCTCAATACCACATTGTGGATGGCCAAACGATTGCAACTGGACCTGGGTGGGGATATATCATACTCATCATTACACAAAACACTTGATCCTGGTTATCGTGCAACACTAACATGGTATTATGGAAATAGAGGGTCTTTGTTTGCAGGAGTCCGTCATGGCATCGGCGAGGCCTCTCTCCGGTTTCAGGGAGTTGAAAATATCTCCGAACATATAAACAACCAGATATACGAACTGGGATGGAATTTCATGGCAGGGCGGCATACTTTCTCCTTCGATGCGTATGCTCATACACAATCTAAACTATTCCGAATTGACCTGATGGAGGGATTTGTTCATGAGGCTGATTATCCAATCAGCGGTATCGCTTCCGGAATCACCGGTGTTTCACATGAAGCGAAAGGGATGTATACCGGCCTGGAAGGACAATGGACTTACCAACAAAACGGATGGCGTTTTAATGTAAACCAAACCATGTACCAAAGCAAAAGGGATCGGAGTGAAAATGTATTTGAGAGCGGAAGGTATAACGGACAATATGCTACCCACCTTTCAGTCGCAAAAGAACTGATCCGCGAGAAAAATGGTAAATCAAGAATATGGAATTTTAGCCTGAGAGGAATATTCCATGGCGGCCTTTGGGAACAGCAGATAGATGAGGTCGCTTCGGCAGAATCCTATACTACCATTTACCAACAAGCCGGTAACTATGATCAACGATTAGATAATTATAAGCGGGTGGACCTGAGTATTGTCAGGACTGTTGCTTTTGCAAAAATACGATGGCGGTATTCGCTAGATATTCAGAATGCCTTAGGCTTTTCCAATACAGCCTGGCGATATTACGATCCCTATACAAAAGCAGTATCAGCCCAGGAGCAGCTCGGCATCATCCCCGTTTTATCTGTTCAGGCCTCCTGGTAGACCACTTAGTAGAAATATTTGCTCAGGATTCAGCAGGATTGTTAATTTTAGGAAACTAAAACAAAACCATATCATGGACGACAAAACCAAATCAGTTGTAGCGCACCTTTTCGGGATTGGATGGATTATAGCTTTCGTGCAGAATCAAACAGATAAAGGTGAGAATACTTCTTTTTATTTGAGACAGAATCTGGGTTTCATCGTCATGTATGTGGCTACTTACGTCATTGCCATGATTGCTCCTGGAATCGTATTTCTGATTCTGTCCATCAGTATTTTTATCCTTTGGATCATTAGCCTTGTAGGGGCTCTTGGTGGCGAGAAAAAACTAACCCCTGTTGTTGGCGAAATGTTTCAAGAGTGGTTTAAAAGCATTAGTTAAGTGAGTGGTTGACTGCTAGCTATGCCCCATCCAGATTTTTTAAAAAATCTGTCTCCCCTGTGTTTCTCCGCTTCGTTGCTTTCAGCAACAAGGCTCCGAAAACCCCGGGGTTAATATATTATTATCACTGGTATATGTTTAACCCCGGTTTTGCGAAGCACACAGGTCGAACGAAGTGAGATCTCGCCAAAAGCAATGCATTTGTTGCGGGAGGAAAAAATTGCTGAAAGCAATTTTGAAGGGGCTAAATGAGAAGAACATCCCCTGTGTTTCTCCGCTTCGTTGCTTCCAGCAACAAGGCTCTGAAAACTCCGGGGTTAATAGTGCACCACGTTTCTTTTAGGTCGTGCTGTTGACTGTTGACTATTCTAACTCAAATTCAAGGCTGAGCTGCTCGGAAATATTTCTTTTGTAATAGACCAGGCCTATCCCTTTTGCATAGATCTCTTCACCTGTCCAGGTGGAGGTGGTCCAGCCATCTCTTTCCGTTTCAAAAGTATCTTCGGTAGTGAAGCGAACGGCAGGAACAGATTTTCCGTGTGATAGCCAGGTTGTGTTTTCTTTAAACCGTCGACGCCTTTGCAATACAATATGAAGGGAATCCTGTGGTTGGTTCCACTCAAGATGAGTGAGCCAGACTGTGGTTGAATCTCCCGGCTGAAAGGGAAACTTGTTTGGTGAGAGAATCTTGACTTTGATTTGTTTCCGCACCCGATTGGTATCCGCGAAATAGAGTAAAAGAGAGTCGGTCATCACTCCATTGGAGGCGATCCTTTCGAATTGACTCTGGACTATCTCTTGTTCCGGACCATAATTGATACTTTCTATGAGCCCTTCCCCTCTTTTGAAGTGACGCCATACCTCTGGAGTACCTGTGGTATCTGATAAATTCCGATATGTATACACCAAGCCTTCAGCAGGAAAAGCATCCAATGGCAAATAATACCCGGAATAGTCCGCAGGTGGATTATCTGGGCGCTTGCACGAGGTGTTAATTAAACCCAAACACATGACAAATTGGCATAGAATGCCTAATGTGGTATGGTATCTGATCATATCTTTGCACTCTTAATCGACATTTAAAGTTATGCTTAAAATATTCACCAAGCTGTTTGGTTCAAAATATGAGCGCGACGTCAAAGCGTACTCCCCCATAGTAGAAATAACCAATGAATTTGCCACTCAGTATCAATCCCTTACGAATGAAGAGCTCAGGTCAAAGACGCTAGAATTCAGGGAACGCATTGCTACCTCCCTCAAGGATATAGATCATGAAATAACTGAGCTGCGCACAGATGCAGAGGAGGATACCGATTTCTCAGTGAAAGAAGAGCTTTATAAGGAGCTGGATGAAGCGATGAAAGAAAGGGATAAATCCCTGGAAGAGGTCCTCAAAGATTTGCTGCCTGAAGCATTTGCAGTAATCAAGGAAACCAGTCGCCGCTTTTTTGAAAATGAAACTATCACGACCGAAGCCACAGATCATGATCGGGAACTGGCGATAAAAAAGACCTATGTGACGATTGATGGTGATAAAGCCATCTGGAAAAATGAATGGACTGCTGCAGGTGGTCTTATCAAATGGAACATGGTTCCTTATGATGTGCAGTTGATCGGTGGCATGGTATTGCACGATGGCAAAATCGCAGAGATGGGTACCGGTGAAGGAAAGACCCTTGTGGCTACACTTCCTGCTTATCTCAATGCCCTTGCCGGACTAGGTGTGCATATCGTTACCGTCAATGACTACCTCGCACGTAGGGACAGTGAATGGGTCGGGCCTATCCTTGAGTTTCTAATGTTAAATGTCGATTGCATCGACAAGCACAAACCACATTCCCCGGAAAGAAAACGTGCGTATACCTGTGACATCACCTATGGAACCAATAGTGAATTTGGTTTTGACTATCTGAGAGATAATATGGTGCGCTCACCTGAAGAGCAGGTGCAGCGTAAATATCATTATTGTATGGTCGATGAGGTCGACTCCGTATTGATCGATGATGCGCGTACACCGTTGATTATTTCCGGACCTGTACCTGCCGGTGCCGAAGAGCAGGAATACATGGAGCTCAGACCTTATGTTGAAAAACTAATGGAAGCACAGCGTAAGCTGGCAACCCAATATCTCGCCGAAGCACGTAAGCTATTTCAGGAAGGTAAGTCAGGATCTGATGAGGGCCAAGGTGGAATGGCCTTGCTGCGATCATACCGGGCTATGCCAAAGAACCGGCCTTTAATTAAATTCCTTTCTGAAGACGGAGTGAAAGTCGGATTGCAACGTTCGGAAAATCACTACATGCAGGAGCAATCTAAAAAAATGCATTTAGTCGATGAGCCGCTGTTATTTACGATAGACGAAAAGAACAGGCAGATCGAGTTGACAGAAAGAGGTGCAGAATATCTGACCAAATACAATACGGATCCTCAGTTTTTTGTCATGCCGGATATTGTATCGCAAATGCAGGCGATCAGTGAAAGCAGCGAATTAAAAGGTGAAGAATTGGCTGAAGCGAGGCAAGCGCTGGCGCAGGATTTTTCTATTAAATCCAGGCGTCTTCATGCTATTAACCAATTGCTAAAAGCCTATACTTTATTTGAAAGGGACGAAGAATATATCGTCCTCGAAGGCGAAGTCAAAATCGTCGATGAGCAGACAGGCCGTATGATGGAAGGCCGGCGCTATTCAGACGGATTACATCAGGCGCTTGAGGCCAAGGAAAATGTAAAAGTCGGAGAGATCACGCAGACCTATGCAACGGTCACACTGCAAAACTTCTTCAGGATGTATCACAAGCTCGCCGGTATGACCGGAACAGCTGAAACGGAAGCAAGTGAATTGTGGGAGATTTATAAACTGGATGTGGTTGTCATTCCGACCAACAGACCTATCCAACGAGATGACCGGGAGGACCTGGTCTTCAAAACCGCCCGTGAAAAATATAATACCGTGATAGATGATATCGCGACGCTGACTGCTGCCGGACGTCCAGTACTGGTAGGTACGACCTCCGTAGATATCTCTGAGAAGCTTAGTCGTATGCTGCAGCTCAGGGGTATACAACATAATGTCCTCAATGCAAAACAACATCAGCGAGAAGCTGAAGTCATCGCTGAAGCAGGACATGCAGGCCGGGTGACCATTGCGACCAACATGGCCGGTCGGGGGACAGACATCAAGCTCGGACCTGGTGTAAAAAATGCCGGTGGTCTTGCGATCATTGGTACAGAACGACATGATTCCCGACGTGTTGACCGGCAGTTGCGTGGCCGTGCAGGACGTCAGGGTGATCCGGGATCTTCGCAGTTTTATGTGTCGCTTGAAGATAATCTCATGCGTCTGTTCCATTCAGAGCGTATTGCAAAAGTGATGGACAAGATGGGGCACAAAGAGGGTGAGGTGATCCAGCATTCGATGGTGACCAAGTCTATTGAGCGGGCGCAAAAGAAAGTAGAAGAAAACAACTTTGGTATCCGTAAACGATTGCTGGAATATGATGATGTCATGAATATCCAGCGTGAAGCGATCTACCGTAAACGTAAACATGCGCTTGAAGGAGCAAGATTGCAGCTCGATATCAATCAGATGTTTATGTCCATGGCTGAGAGTATCGTGGAGCGCGCAAAAAATAAAAATGATTATGCGGAGCTTATCGAAGAAAGTATGAGTATCATGGGTGCTGTGCCGGATGTCGATGCGGATTCCTTCCAGACAACCTCTAGTGACGTGCTTGTGGAATTGTTCCAGGATCAGATCCAGAATCAATACGAAAACAAACGATACAAAATAGCCGAGACGCTCATGCCCGTCATCAAGAGTGTGTATGAAAATGAAGGCCATCGGTATAAACGTATTTCAATACCCTTCACGGATGGACGTAAACATGCGCTGCCGGTTTCTGCAGATCTGAAAGAAGCCATTGATACCAAAGGCAAGTCTGTCATGGTGGACATCGAAAAGGCTATTAGTCTTTTATTGATCGATGATCACTGGAAAGAACACCTGAGGTATATGGATGAATTGAAAGAATCCGCCCAGGCCGCTTCTTTCGAACAAAAAGATCCGCTGGTCGTGTATAAGATGGAGGCGTATGATTTATTTGAAGGACTGGTGTACAAAATCAATCAGGATGTCTGCTCCTATCTGTCACGCGGAAGCTTGCTCATCCAGGGCAACGATGAAGTAAGAGAGGCGAGAGAGCAGAAAACTGATTTAAGTAAAATCAGAACTAACCGGGTGGAAGAAGTTGCGCGCAAACAAGCTGCTGCTGCTGCAGGTCGCAGACCGGAAACGGTTGTTGAAACAGTGAAGAGAGAGGAGCCAAAGGTAGGACGCAATGATCCTTGTCCATGCGGAAGCGGAAAGAAGTATAAGCAGTGCCATGGGAAGTGATGGTTCGGCTACGCTCACCAACCAAAAAAGTAAAAGTGAAGAGTGAAAAGTAAGTGCACTATTAACCCCGGGGTTTTCGGAGCCATGTTGCTGGAAGCAACGAAGTGGAGAAACACAGGGGAGACAGATTTTGTAAAAAATCTGGAAGGGGCATAGTGAAGAGTGATGCTTCGGCTACGCTAATTAAGCAAAAGCAAATTGAATT
>JBBRDL010000117.1:0-11968 GCA_038203965.1 Chitinophagales bacterium
CAAGGCCACTACGAATGCTGATGATATGTTGTCTGCGCTTAAGATCAGTTACAATAATGCACGCCAGGAAGCGATCACCAAAGAGCTGAGTGAAATCGTCGGTGGAGCAGCTGCTTTGGGAGGGTAATCTGTTTTGGACCCCCTGAATCCCCTAAAGGGGACTTGTATCCTGTTTGACCGCTAAATTGTTGAAATCCCCTTTAGGTGATTAAGGGTAACACTAGCTAATAATCCACCTTCTTTATCGATTAGTACTTCCCATTGGTTAAAAAATCCCCATTTTTAGCCAGATGAAAAAAATACCCTTAAGGACGTTTCTCCTTCTCCTACTGCCCTTTTTACTCTTGCTACCCGGGTGTCAAAAGGATTATAGCTCTTCTGTCCTGGAAAAGCATGAAAAGCGCTATCCGAAGATCAATAAAAAATATCTGTATCAAAGCCTTATACGTCTTGCTAATATCAAGAAGGATCCTGATTTTGAAAAACTCATAAAGGATGTCAATAAAGTAGTGCTATATCTTCCGCCTACCGAAGACAGTACGTATCAGATTAAGGATCTTCGGGCAGATATGCCAGCGGATGGATATGAGACGTTGGTCGACGTTCGTACGGCTGATGCCATGCGCATAAGTCTATGGGTGAAAGAAGTTGATTCAAAATCCCATTACATAGCGTTACTCGATGCGGTCGAGCAAGATATGATCCTGGAGATTGATGGCCAGATCAATATCGAATATCTCTCTGCTATTAATGTTGCAGACGAGGGATCTTTAATGAAACTTTTAGAAGGCGGATTCTGATGAGCGAAATAATCTTAAAGACAGAGCAGCTGACCAAACGTTTTTCAAAACGTATCACGGCTGTTGATGAATTGGATCTGAAGGTGCCACGGGGACAAGTGTTTGGTCTCCTTGGACCTAATGGAAGTGGAAAGACCACAACCCTGGGTATGATTCTGGGAGTTGTGTCAAAGACTAAGGGTCGTTATAATTGGTTTGGAAAGGGTGACGATTATACACTCCGTAAAAGGATCGGCGCTATCCTCGAGCAACCTAACTTTTATCCGTTTCTGAGTGCCAGGCAAAACCTGATCGTCCATAGTCAAATCAAAGACATCCGCAAGCCTGATACCGATGGGTTATTAAAGATGGTTGGATTGTACGAACGAGGTAACGATCCGTTTAAAACATATTCACTAGGAATGAAGCAGCGGCTTGCTATAGCATCCGCAATGCTTGCCGATCCGGAAGTTTTGATTTTTGATGAGCCAACCAATGGATTGGATCCTCTTGGAATCGCCGAAATCCGGCTTTTAATACTCAACATCCGGGACATGAACAAGACCATCATCCTGGCCAGTCATTTGCTCGATGAGGTGCAAAAAGTTTGTTCGCACTTTGCCGTACTTCGTAGTGGAAAAAAAATCTACAGTGGTAGCGTAACAGAAGCATTACAAACCACCAGCAGTGTTTCCGTTTCTGCAGAGAATACGGATCTGCTTTTGCAAGTATTATCCAGTTGCCAGGGGGTAGCATCCGTAGAGAGGTTTCCAGATAATATCCGCTTACATTTAGCAATGGATTGGTCCGCCGCTGATATTAATAAATACCTGGTTGAGCGAAACGTGGCGGTCAACTATTTGCAGCAGAAAACTACCAGTCTCGAAGAAAAATTCCTTGAGATTCTGAAGAAAAATGAAACTACCTTCCCTCCGACACTCAATCAAGTAAGGTTATGATGAATATCCGGAAAATCATCGCGCTTGAATATTTTAAGTTCAGAAATTATAGACCTTTCCTGATCATCCTGGGGCTGTATGTTTTTTGTTTTATCCTGGCAGGATTTTCTATTAAAAGGTTGTTGGATTGGTTTCTGGAAGAACAACAGAACGATAATGTCCTGAAGCATTTTGTGGAATCAGGCATTCCGCTATTTGACTTTGTCGATATCTGGCAAAACCTTGGCTGGTTGGCGACCATCTTCAAATGGATACCGGCTTTTGTCATCATCATTTCAGTGACGCTTGAATATTCTCAAAAGACCATTAAGCAGAATATCATTGACGGACTTTCCAAGAAGGAATTTTTGGCTTCTAAAGTTGCTCTCGTTGGAGTGATTAGTATAGGATCTGCATTACTGCTGCTGGTCCTAGGGCTGTTCCTTGGCTTTTTATATTCACCTGTTAAGGGTCTTCCCTACATCCTGGAGAATATTGAATTTGTTGCAGCCTATGGGCTGGAAGTTTTTGCCTTCCTGTGTATGGCTTTATTTGCTGCATTCTGGATTCAGAAAAGTGGAGTCACCATCATACTGTTTCTTTTATATACAGCCTGCATTGAACCTATCATGACAGCCATCCTTCAATTCCATTACGAATGGGACGTCTGGTATTTTCCCGTGGAAGCTATTAATCTCATTATCCGAGTTCCGTTCCAGAAGTATGCTCTTTCATTTGTCCATGATCAGATCATTTGGAGAGATGTTTTTGTTTCACTTGGATGGGCGGGGATTTTTGTCGGGCTTTCATATTGGTTGCTAAAACGGAGAGACCTTTGATCCGTTTGCCCCTAAATCCCCTGAAGGGGATTTAAATTCTATTGGGCAATAAAATATTCTTTAAAGGGACCTTGATATCATATCTAGTCCCCTTTAGGGGATTTAGGGGCAATCGAAGTCCTTTCAAATAAATCCACACTTCCATTCTCAAGTTTTAGTACTCCTCTAGGACAAACTTCAGCACAAATCCCACAACCCACACACGATGCTCTTACTATGTTCTGTCCGCGCTGAGCATAAGATCTGACATCAATACCCATTTCGCAATAGGTTGAACATTGACCGCAGGAAATACACTGACCTCCATTGGTACTGATTCTGAACCTCGAAAAGAAGCGTTGTTGAATCCCGAGTATTGCTGCCATAGGACAACCAAACCGGCACCATACCCGTGTCCCTAACAAAGGATAGAATCCAACACCAATCACCCCACTGAATATAGCTCCAATGAAAAAGCCATACCCTTCTCTTATAGTGTAACTGTTGAGAAAGAATACCTGGCTATGGCCTGTGATATAAGTGTAGATCACCATAGATGTCATGATGATGACAAGGATGAGGACACTGTGCACGAGCCATCGTTCTATTTTCCATGCTTTCAATGACGTGTCAGCAAGATGTCTGAAGGGATCACCGGCGGTTTCTGCCAGTCCACCACAACCACAGACCCAACTGCAATACCATCGTTTTCCAAAAAAATAGGTCAGAATCGGTGAAATGATAAAAATCATTGCCACACCCCATCCAAGTAAAAAGATACCAAGTGTACCACCCTTTAGGAGTTGGTCAAGATTCCAATCAAAGAAAAAATAATAATTAAGGGGCCACATATTTTTAAGATCCATGGAAGGCTGATTGAGCCTCTCGAGTAGTTCAGGGATCATGAATGCAAAACACAATTGGAAAAACATAACTGAAACTGTCCTGATTTGCTGATACCGGCTATGCTTGTATTTCATTAAAAATTTGAACCCAAACACCAGAATGGCCAGTGTATAAAGTACACCATATACAAACCATTGGCTGGCGGGCTTATTTTTTATAAAATGACTCAAAGGATCAAATAAGGATATAACCCCTGTGTTGGCTTGATCGCCTAATCCTAAAGTTTTTGGGAAGAAATAAAGAAGTACATAGAAGCCTGATAAAATGAGCGCAATCATCCAGGCAGTCAAACCACGATTGGTCAGATTCCGGGTCCAGACATAATTGTTCTTTATCCCTGCAGGTTGCTTCCGGTAAAGTAAATAACTGTAACCAATGATGCCTACGCAGATAAACGACAAAGAAATCGATAATGTCAACCCGGTCGAAAACAAAGAATCGCTTATCCCGATGAGACCAATCATCAATCCGGTAAAACCAATGAACGTGAATACCTTTTGGCCGGATGTTAGTCCAGGATATGCAGTGGCTGCAAGGGAAAGTGATGTATCATCTTTTAGATTCATACAGATGGCCGTAAGGATTTTTTCAAAAAAGTATATACACTGTTGTAGCTTCTTTTCCTTTCAGATAAAACTGATATTCCTGTCAATTTGAGATAAGCCTCCCTGACCTCGTTTGCATAGTTTGATGAAAACTCCGGATCAAAAAGGGCAAGTTCAAGGCCCGCAAGCACTATCTCTATTTTCGTTTTTGTTGCGATCCATTTTTCACACACTTCCTGCCGAAATCGCACACCCATAAGGTTGAAGCCAATGACTGAATCCTCCGTGTAATTTATACGAATACTCTTCTTTACATCCGAATGTTGCCAAAACAACGTTTTTTGGCCTTGAGGTAAAATTGAATTGATTTCGCCATACACCTGGTATTCAATACTAAAAAACTTAGCGGAGTTAAACCAGATCCCGGGTGCGTATGCAGAGGGTAAGCCGCAAATGGTTTGAGCTACGTATTCACCCATCATACGACCGGTATACCATAGAGGTTCGATGGCTTTGCGGCCTTCATCAGGCTTTCGGATTTCCGCGCAGTCACCTATCGCATAAATATCAGCAATGTTTGTTTGCAGAAATTCGTCAACCAGAATTCCTTTTTTCATGTCAATGGTTGAATTCTCAAGCCAGGATATATTTGGATGTACACCTACTGATATCCCTACAAACTGGCAATGGATTTCTTCACCGTTAGAGGTGATTATTGACTTTAGCTGGCCCTGATCATTGCCTTTTATAGATTTCAGTTCGGTATTAAGGCGAAGGTCAATTCCATGATCCTTGATCTGTTGATTGATCATTGCTGATTCCTCAGGAGGAAGAATTGCATTTGAATAGCTCGCTTCCCTGACAAGAAATGTGACAGGTATGTTCCGGCTGTGTAACATTTCAGCAAGTTCAACACCGATCAAGCCACCTCCGACGATCACTGCTCTCTGTAGGTATTTACTTTTTGATTCGATGTACTCCAGATCCTGAATAGAATATAGACTGGTGACTCCATCCAGATCAGCTCCCGGTATGTCTAGTCTGTTTGAAGAAGATCCGGTGGCAAGGATAAGTTTGTCATAGGTCAAATGCTTCCCTGATGTTGTATGCAAGCTTTTTTGTTGCTCATCCAGGTTGGACACATGATCATTGATGAGTGTAATTTTATTTTTTTCCCAGAACCATGATTCATAAGGGATGATGTCTTTCCATCGCATCTGTCCCATGTATACATACATCAATGCCGTCCGCGAGAAAAAGTATTCACTCTCTGAGGAAATCACCGTAATCCTGTGATTGCTTAATTTTCGGATAGTTCGTGCCGCAGTTATGCCGGCAATTCCATTTCCAATAATTAAAATATGCATATCAGAAAATTAGGGTTATAATCTGAGAACAACACTTTTTATATTAAGAATGAGCAAAAAAAAATCCGGCAGATTTCCTGCCGGATTTTTTTTTGAAGGTGACTACCTTCTTTTACAAATTATAGCTTTGTAAAAGGTAAAGCAGTTACACTGTTTTTATGTCTTAATTCTAAAATGTACATGCCCGCATTGAGCTCAGAGACATCTATCTTTTCGAAACCTTTACCATCGGTAAGATTTAAGATGCCCAGATCACGAACTAGTGTTCCATAAGTAGTGTACACTTTCATGTTTACTAACTCTTCTGTCTGGAAATCAACTGTAAGGTTTACAAATTCATTTGCCGGATTAGGGTATAATGCAGATTTACCAGTTGGGATCAATGGTGTTGATAATGTGCCGGTAAGTGGTGCATCATCTGCATTCAGCATTTCTCCGGTTTCTTCATCAAGGATGATCACAATGGCTTTCATCTTTGTTACATCAAATGAAGCGGGAACCTGATATGAAAAGTCTACTTCAAAATATTCATCAGCATTCAAATTATCAGGAATACTGTTTTCCATTCCAAAGAAACCACCTAATAAGCCACGCGCTACGAAATTGTAAACTAATTGGCTTGCAGGTACTGGATCAGGAAGGCTTTCAAAACCACCCATTGCACCCAATGCATTGTTAGCATAATAATTTACCTGGTCATAACTAGGACTTGGACCTGTAACGCCATCTTCAACGATCACACACATGTATCTAAAAGCATTTTGCTGGGTAGCAATAGAAGAATTGCCAACACCTTTGATCTGTACAGTTCTGGTGGCATCATTATATACTGTTTGAACATCAAGCTGAACCGGAACCATTCTGTCATCCAGGTTTTCGATAGCATCATCAAATCCGTAACCTGTGGAAGGGCTTTTTGGATCAATATTTATTTCTTTACGATCTACGTGACCTGAAGGATATCCACCTATCGTTTGGCTGAAAGGGGTATCGTATTCAGGAACAGTCATTGGATCAAAATTGTGAATCGCAATCGGAAGAGCAATGCCTTCATAATCTTCACCGATTTGTTCCATGATCACAAAACCTCTTGGGCAGAATCCGCACCATGTTCCGGTACCTTCTTCCACAACCACTTTTTTCGGTAGTTGTTGATCCAGGCCGTATACTAGGCGTGAACCACTATTATCAGAAGGGTCTTCATCCACTACACCATTTGGATCAGTAATATAGATGTCGACCGGAAATTCGCCTGTTTCAGTCAATGTAAAATTGACCGAGTGGGTTATTTCCTGAGTGGTCAATGTTGCAATATTCAGACCAGATATGCTATCTACATAAGTGTTATCGCCTGATATCCATGTGTATACCAATGAAGTCAATGGCTGCGCACCATGATTTTCAACGGTTACTTTAATAGGCACCTGTGTGTTGATTGGATTGTATTTTTCGAAGGAAATGCTTTTTACAATAGCATTGTTATTCTGGAATACTTCTACACTGATGTTATCCATGTACAACAGAAACTTATCCACTGAATTGTTTCTAAATGCGAAATAAATGGTTTGACCCATGTAAGCATCCAGATTTAATGATCTGCGTGTGGCTGTCGTTTGTTCAGCAGCAACTGTCAAAGCAATGGTAGTGAAACTTGCAATTTGGTTGTCCGTCGTAGAAATTCTTACCTCGTAACCATCACGGAAAGCTGCATCGGGACTAAAAGCTTCCCACAGTAATAGTGCATTAAGTTGAGTGATCTCAATGGCAGGTGAAATAATCCAGTCATCTGCCTGTCCAATAGGGTTAAACCAGGAAGTACTCACGATAAGTCGATTGGTGGCATTGCCTCTGACTGACCATGTTGGTCCTGCGGAGCCAGCTACATTCGGATGTACAGTCCTTCCATCGACGTCTACAGCGGTCATTGGAGCAAGACTCCCGGATTCAAAATCCTGGGAGAACAATACCTGAGCGTCAGCCCGGATAATAAGTGTGGCCAGGATGATTAAGGTAAAAAATCTTTTCATGTTAAATATTTATGGGTAAAAAGAGTGAAGAAATTAGGCCAAAAGTAATGATTTACATAAACTTTGTATCTCGTTCAGAGAAGAATTATGCCCTTTTGTTAGGGGAATGTCGTGGATCATCTATACTTCCTTTGGAATTTTCGACAGAAAGCCAATTTTTGTACGGATATCTAAATGTTAAAATTATCCTAATTCATTGGCAACTTGCCTAATAAGTGATATATTGCACTCTATATGAGAAGAATTATACCATTCCTATTCGCCATCATGTTATTGCCTGTGTTGGTAAAGGCTCAGGGAACAATTTCCGTTGACCCTTCCTCATTCGTCCTGACAGGCAACCCTGCTCAGACTGATATATCTTATCACATCAACGTAACCAATACTTCTTCAGAAACGATCAATCTTTTCTGGAGTTTCAGGATGACTAATAATCCTCCATCATGGCTTACCTGGGTATGTGACAAAAATCTCTGTTATACACCAGCCACGACCACTTGTCCACCAAACAAACCAAATGTGATACCTAATGGTGAATCATTTGATCTTCAGGTTCATATGAACCCACAATTAGTCGAGGGGACTAGTGATTATGAAATCAAAGTGCTTGATGAACAAGGAAATACATTGGAAACAATTGTTGGTCAGTTCATTATCAGTCCAACAACGGCTGTAAAAGAAAGCAACACCGCCAAGCTTTCTGTTTTTCCAAATCCCACAACAGACTATTTTCAGGTTTCGGATACGCAGGGACTTAAGTATGTTGAATTATTCAACATCGTTGGTAACAAAGTAAGATCTTATGATGCGCTTCCTCAGAAACAATATGCCGTAGGAGATCTTTCAGACGGTATCTATCTAGTAAGGTTGATGACGTCCACCGGAAAAGTCATTAAAACCATCAGACTTAGTAAAAGATAACACCTCAGAACCTTTTAAAAGGTTTCTGTAACTTATACTGAATGCCCTCCTACGAGGGCATTTTTTTTTATCTTCTTTCCATTCAGCCTATTTATCACTAGATTCAGATTTGGGTTTTCCCTTTCTTCATTTGTACCTTTGCTGATTCGCAAAAAGGAAAATATGACACAAGCTCTTTCATTATATCGCATGGCTCATTTCAATGCTGCCCATCAGCTCGCCATCCCTTCCTGGTCTCTTGAGAAAAATCTTGAGGTTTTCGGGAAATGCGCCAATCCTAATTTTCATGGGCATAATTATGAAGTAGAAGTGCGTGTCACAGGTCAGGTGCCTGCAGATACAGGTATTCTCATCAACCTGAAGGACCTCAAAGAAATAGTAGAAAGAGAAGTAGAGGATCGCTTTGATCATAAAAACCTAAATCTCGATTGTCCTGAATTTGTCGGAAAAGTGCCTACCGTAGAAAACATATGTATTGTGATCTATGAATTATTGAGACCACACATTCCTACACACCTGGATTTAGGAATCAGGCTATATGAAACGCCAAGAAATTTTGCAGAGTATCCGGCAAGGTAGAATATGCATATAAGTCATTCCCTTAGTTTGGCCAGTAATATAAGTATTTCGATGCACAGCCAGATAATGGTGATCATCAACCCCATGGCAGAAAACCATTCCATATATTTAGGGGCACCGTATTGTTCACAAGTTCAATGGCTAATGGTTAATGGTTAATGTGTGATGGTTAATGTGTAATGGTTAGCACTTAGTGAGCAGTAGTATGTCGTTCGAGCTGTTAGTTAGTAGCTGATAGCTGATAGCTCCTATTATTTCTTATACTTTGCTATGGCATCTCGAATTTTTTGTACCCTGTTCTCCGGGCTAGGATGGGTGCTCATAAATTCTGGTTGGCGCTGCCCACCGCTAGCTTTTTCAAGGATTTCCATAACGGTGATTAAAGCTTCGGGATCGTATCCTGCCTGGGTCATAAACCTGACGCCAAGATCATCCGATTCCAATTCCTGGTCACGGCCATAGGACATATTCACTAGTCCGGCGATCATCTGCGCAGCCTGTGCCGTATTATAATCTCCTGATGCCACTACAGCTGCCCCTGTCAATCCCTGGGTAAGTTCTTGTTTGGCTATTCGTTCAGCTCCATGACGGGCCACGACATGACCAATCTCATGGCCTAGCACCCCTGCCAATTCATCTTCTGTCTCGAATTGGGATACTAAAGCCGTAGTAACGAAGACCTGTCCACCCGGCAATGCAAAAGCATTGACAACATTCGGATCCGCGAGCAGATGAAAATCATATTTATAAGGTGTTTGACGAGCATCGCTGTTTTGCACTATACGCTGCCCTACTGATTTTACAAGCTTCTGCGCTTCAGTATCGGGATGGAGACCTCCATACTGTTCAATCATGGCTGGAAAACTATTTATACCTAATGCAATTTCCTGCTCAGCAGAGATACTGACATGTTGGGTTTCCCCTGTAACTTCGTTGAATTGTGAGTTGGAGTAATATTTACAAATAGAAAATCCAGCAAGTAAAAGGGCGATGATAATACCCCCGCCAATGTTCCGACGCCTTGAGCTTCCATAACGACTTCCGCCTTGTTGGCTTGATTGGGTAGTTCTGAATAGTGACATGATGTTATTTATTGAAGAGTTAGGGACATTTGAAGTTAACGCTGGACGAAATGGAAACTGGAGGTTGACATGCAATCAAATATAAAGTTTGTTTGACACAAAATGTATCAATTTCCCAATATAAGGGATCGATAAAGAAATCAGAACTCAGAAGTGAAGTGGAATCGGATATCAGGAAATGTTTCCTGTGTCATGCGAAGCACCCAAGCTGATTCGGCGAGAAAGACCGGTTTCATGTCTTTGTCATGAGCGATATCTTTTTTCTTTCTGACTATGAATGCCTGTAAAACATCTCCACTGGTAGCTTCTATCCAACAGGCTTTGTGAAGGCTTAAAGGTTCGTAATCACATTTGGCACCATATTCATGTTCCAGACGATACTGAATGACATCAAATTGGAGGGCACCAACGGTACCAATAATTTTATCTCCGTTTAATTCTTTGACAAACATCTGCGCAACACCTTCATCCATTAATTGATCAAGGCCTTTGTTGAGTTGTTTTGTTTTCATGGGATCTTTATTGATCACCCTTCGGAACATTTCCGGAGAGAATCGTGGGATTCCTTTAAAATGTAATTTTTCTCCTTCCGTAAGCGCATCACCAATGTTGAAGTTACCTGAATCATATAACCCAACAATGTCACCTGGCCAGGCTTCATCAATCACTTCTTTACGGGACGCCATAAATGAAGTAGGGTTAGAAAATTTCATCTGACGTGCCTGACGAACATGGTAATAGTTTGTGTTCCTTTCAAATTTTCCAGAGCAAACCCTGAGGAAGGCGATTCTGTCCCTGTGCCTGGGATCTATATTGGCATGGATTTTAAATACAAATCCTGTAAAGCTGTCCTCTTCGGGATGCACTATACGTTCTTCTGTTTCCCTTGGCAGAGGTGCAGGAGCAATGTCGATAAAACAATCCAATAATTCTTTAACACCAAAGTTATTGACAGCACTTCCAAAAAATACCGGAGAGACCTTGCCCAACAAATATTTTGACCGATCAAAATCAGGATAGACATGCGTAACTGTTTCAAGTTCTGAACGAAGCTCATCAGCAGCTCTTGCTCCAACATGTTGATCTAAAAGAGGATCCTGAACATCTTTAATTTCAATGATTTCTTCATCGTCCTGTTTGCTGTGCGGACGAAACAGGACAAGTTTTTTCTCATAGATATTGTAAACGCCCTTGAACTGTTGGCCCATACCAATGGGCCAGCTCAGCGGAGTTACATGCAAACCTAATTTTTTTTCAATTTCGTCAAGCAGCTCAACGGCGTCTTTTCCTTCTCTATCCAGTTTATTGATAAAGACAATGATAGGTGTGCGACGCATTCGGCAAACCTCCACCAATTTTTCAGTTTGTGTTTCCACCCCTTTGGCGACATCGATGACAACGATTACACTATCCACCGCTGTAAGGGTACGAAACGTGTCTTCTGCAAAATCTTTGTGTCCCGGTGTATCAAGAATATTGACCTGGTGATCCCGGTATGGAAAAGCCATCACGGAGGTAGCCACAGAGATACCCCTTTGCCTTTCGATTTCCATGAAGTCCGACGTCGCGTGTTTTTTGATTTTATTGGACTTGACAGCTCCCGCCTCCTGAATAGCACCACCGAATAAAAGCAGCTTTTCAGTCAGGGTCGTTTTCCCGGCATCTGGATGGGATACGATGCCAAAAGTTTTTCGTTTCTGAATCTCGTCTATTGCGCTCATGGGTTATGCTGTGGAGGGGCAAAGGTAGTAGTTTTCGCATGACGGCTAGGGTGTAAGAAAGTAAGACGGTGAGAAGGTAAGATTGTGAGAAGGTAAGATTGTGAGAAGGTAAGATTGTGAGAAGGTAAGACGGTGAGAAGGTAAGACGGTGAGAAGGTAAGACGGTGAGAAGGTAAGAAGGTAAGACGGTGAGAAGGTAAGACGGTGAGAAGGTAAGACGGTGAGAAGGTAAGACTGGGAGAAAGTAAGGCTTAAGGTGGTGGTTGAGGAGTATAAATCGAAAAC
>JBBRDL010000118.1:0-11890 GCA_038203965.1 Chitinophagales bacterium
AGGGTTTCCGACCTGTTGCCTCGATAGGTCAGGGTTACCGACCTGTTGTCACGATGGGGCAGGGTTTCCGACCTGTTGTCACGATGGGGCAGGGTTACCGATCTGTTGCCTCGATGGGGTAGGGTTACCGACCTGTTGCCCCGATGGGGCAGGGATGATTTCTCATTATCATTGTTACCGACCTGTTGCCTCGATAGGGCAAAAAGACCGCTAAATCACTAAATCCGTAATTTGCTACTCTTTGCATGAAACACCAGATAAAATCAAATCTCATGAAAATAAAGTATCCAATAAATATCCACAAAGGTTTCACCGCCTGCTTCGTGCTGGGGCTCATGTATATGTTTGACAATTTCAGCCTAGGAGCGTGGGTCTATCTGGCCTTGCATGGGAGTTATGGTCTCCTATGGATCTTTAAAGACCGGCTCTATCCGGACAAAAGGTGGGAAGAGCAGGTCTCTGTACCTTATGGCATACTCGTATTCTTTGCGTTGGGGTTGTACTGGATATCGCCCTTTATCCTGATCAGCCAACATCGGATGCCGGGAGAGATGCTCATCGCCGGAGCGATTGCGTTGAATATGTTTGGTATGGTCATGCATTTTGGCAGTGATGCACAAAAATATTTCACCCTAAAATATAAACCCGGACTCATCACAGAAGGATTCTTTGCCCGATGCCGCAACACCAACTACCTCGGTGAATTAATGATCTATACGGGATTTGCAATGCTGTCAATGAGTTGGATTGGATATATCGGGATCGTGCTGTTCTTCTGTTTTGTTTTTATTCCTGGGATGCTCAAAAAAGATAAATCGCTTGCACGCTATCCGGAGTTTAAAGCGTATAAGAAGAGGAGTGGGTTGATGTGGTGGAAGATTTAACGCTCAGACTTTAGACGTCAGACAAAAGACTGAAGACGCATTCTCCAGGAAAATTTATTTGGCCGTTATAGCGATCGACAGACCATACAGGGTTTCAACTCGAAACGACTGTCATTGTGGAGTTCAAACGAACGGTGTCGAATTATACTTTCAGGAACTTGAAGCTATAAGGCTTATTGTTTAAAACATATAAAACCATATACATTCCAGTTGATAAGTTATGTAAGTTATCCAGTGATATATGGTTATTGTTTACTGTCTTATTATACGTTTTGATGAGCTTGCCATTTAGGTTATAGATTTTCAATAAGATATTCTGCGCCTCTGCATTTGCTACAATGATGTTCAATTCACTATCTACAGGATTGGGATAATAATTTTGGTCTACGGAATGGTCAACTTTGGCTGTGGATACAGGAGTCTCTTGATATACCCGGACATAATCTATCTCCATTGCGCTTTGGGTAAAATTGGGGTCAATCACGGATTGAATAGCTACATTCAGCAAGACATATTGGTCCGTATCAAAAGGCCAGGTACTGGCATCTTTCACCGATGGATTATAGGTGTAATGGATCACGCCATCAACGCTAAAGACCATTTTCTGTGGAGTCCATTCCAAAGCATATACATGAAAATCCGTGGATGCTGTTGGAACGGTCTGTCCGCCCAAATTAACCGTGCCTCCATAACTTGAGGGGGTATGCATTGCACTCTGGACATAGTTTTGGTTGGTCCCCCAATGTTCCATGATATCTATTTCACCGCAGGCAGGCCATCCGGTAGTTCCGTATCCCTGCGTATCCCAATAACCTCCATTTTCATTGATATTCTTGCCAAGCATCCATAGGGCAGGCCAGGTGCCAACACCGAAAGGAAGTTTCGCATTGACTTCAACTCTACCGTAAGTAAATGCAAACTTTGAGTTCAACCTGGCAGACGTGTATTGCTTGGTGTATCCCTGGTCAGTGAAGGATTCCTTTTTTGCAATAATTTTTAAAAAACCATTTTCTACAATAGCGTTGGCGGTGCGGTTGGTATAGTGTTGAATTTCTCCATTATACCAACTTCCAGGAGTAGGCAATTGCGTCTGATGAAACCATTTACTTTGTTCAATCGCTCCATTGACATCAAACTCGTCCGAAAAGACTAAATAATCATAAACAGGATCCACAGGAATAGTGCCATCATAATAAATATCATCCAGCAATGCCAGCACATGATCAGAATTGTTTTCTCCATTGACCTGAATCAGGACTCTGTTAAAATCTGTCCGTTGTGTTGGCGAAGGTGAATTGTTGTCTAAGTTGATGTAGTTATCATCTTCAAAATCGAAGGTTACGGTTTGCCATTGATTTAAGGAAATGGGCTTGATGATTTCGCTCTGGGTGCTCCATGGCTGATTTAATGTTCCATCCTGTAGTTTCAGTGAAACCTGATTATTCTGATTGCCCGTCAGTCCACCCGAAGGCACATAGATTTTTATTGAAAATGTATGGTTAATGGATAAATCAAAGTTATTGCTGACATCAAATCCCACATTGGCATACTGACCGCCGACATCACCGTACGCCAATACAGTAGCGGAATTATTGATGCCCTGTTGGTATGGATTGGGTAGGCTTGTATTGAGATTGCAATTGTCCCCATACCAGGTGGTGATAGTGCCATTGCCTTCAAAGTCATCTTCGACGGTTTGTGCTATGACCATAAAGGGGAGACAGAATAGGAGCAATAAAATTGAATATAATCTGGGCATGTGTAGCTATTTCACTATTAAATTCGTTCGGATGGTAAAATACAAGACTTTCGTGAAACGTTAAGCGTGTCGCAGCGAAGCGGAGATCCCGCCCCGTACGGGCGGCGGGAAGACAGTGAAAGACGTGAGATACGAGATGCGAGATGTGAAGGTTGCTTGTGCTGATTGGAGTCGAAGTATTTGTAACGACTGGCATTGCGAAAACCAAACGAACAGTATTCCTGATCCAAAAATAATTAGCAACACAACTAGCCTGTTTAAAAAGAAAATTGGAGATTTCTTTGGGTGTCGTTTTGGGTTATGCAGCTTCAAGTGGTTTGCCTCTCAATTTATATAAAAATAAAAATTAGAGAAATAATTTTGTCCTCCTTTTAACGCTGGTTGCAATGATGATGACCAAATTGGCCCTGCCCACAATTTCTCTTTAGCCTCAATTGAATCGATGCGTTACTTTTACATTCTAACCACGTCTCCAATGCAGTACAAACCTTCGATGATTTCTTTCACAATTGCTATGCTCTTAGGTATCATGGTCATCACTCCACGACTGGCTTTCGCTCAGAAGAATGCTGTCGTGCAAGTTCATGCCGATAAAACCTCCGGCTATGGTGTTGCCTATGGCGGACCCCAAAATCTGCCTGACCGCATCGTCACCGCTCTCCATATCGTCGCTGGAAAAAAAACAATCCTGATCAGCTGGCAAGGAAAAACCGTTAACGCTGTCATCGAAAAAATCTACAAACCCTCAGATCTGGCTTTACTCAAACTTCAAACACCTTTAGGCGTACCTCCTCTCGCCTTGTATTCAGGTGAACCGCCATGGGATACTAATATCAACTTTTGGGAAATCCCCATCAATACAACATCTGTAAGCGCCAAAACCACTATCCTCGAAGAGCGAACAAGCCTGTCCAGGATCAGCCCTCGTGTAGCCGATAATCCTGCAGGACTCTCCAAATCCCTTTGTAATGATGCCGGCCAATATTACCCGAGTATGTCGACAGAGGTGATCAATTTTAAAGAACCCAATATCCGCAAAGCACATTCGGGTTCTCCACTCACTTATGGGGATAAGATCCTCGGTCTCGTGGATGGTGGCGCCAAACTGATCGATGGCAAGGCTTGCGTCTGGGCTATCCCTGCCAGTGATTTTACTAAACTCTTTAACCAGGGAACGCCGGCCCCCACTTCAATGCAACCCTGTGGCGGCACTACTGGTAACAATTATATGTACAGCGGCACCCGTTCAGACAACCCTTTACTGAGCCCTGAGGAAGCAGACCAGGCCGCACAGTTTGAAGCTCCGATCAATTTTTCCGCCACAGACGGCAGCCAGATGGCACTCTATCTTGATTACCTGATGACCTTTTCTGAAGTGTATGAGACATTGTTTCCTGATGAACAGGCAAATATGGAAGGTGTGCTCGAAAACGAGGAGGAGATTTCATTAGAGGATATGTTTGAATCCACCATTGATATTTACGTAGAAGAACTGACGGGTGTCACGGTGATGGTTCCGTCACAATGCAATCTGTCCGCAGCCTCCGATGATGCCTGGACTTACATCACGACCACCAGTCCAGGCGGATTGATTACGATGTCCGTATACATCTCCCCAAATGATTCAATGGACGAAGGCTTGGGCGCCATGGATGCCTTCAAATCTTTCATGGCCGAAAATGGCCAGATACTCATGCCGGAGGGTGACGATATTGATGACTTCAGTGACGATCCTGACAACCCTTACTATAGCGAGTACATAGAAAACGTATATGCTGATGTCAATGGTAATGTGCAGAGCGAGTTTTTTGCGGACCTGATCATCAATGACGGAGATTTCCTGGCGGTAACGGTCAGCATTGCTGACTGGAGTGAGATAGATCAAAATCCTGAAGAGCGGATGTATCTGTACCTGATGGAGATATGTGCATTGCTTTCAGATTTCGCGATTTACTAGTTCCTTGTCAACTGATAAATGGGTGAGGTATTCAATCCTTTGAAGATCGCACGAGGTGTGCGCCAGCGCATGACATAACCATCATCTGATGCGGTGAGTACATGCGTACCTTGCTGGATAAAACATCCGAAATTAATTTTGGCTGTATGCTTCGTGTACTCGGCGAGAAGGTCGCCATTAAAATGCCACAGATAGGCATTATGATCAATGGAGGTGGTCAGAATTTCACGCCCATCAGGGCTTACCGAAATAGCAGAAACATTTTCAGCATGCACAAGACTGTCCTGTAGGATGCCATCTGCATCCCAGATCTTTACCATTTTTCCACCACCAGTGATGATGTATTGGTCATCTAGTGTATAGGATGCTATTTTGGGTTTTTCAAAATGGGTAAGCGTGCCGAGTATTTCACCTCTGTAAGAAAAGCATCTGACAATACTGTCTGCGCAACTGGTCAACAATTTAACCCCATTGTGTGAAAAAGCTGCCGAATAGACTCTGGCGGGATGTCTGAATACGTGTAATGAATCTCCTTTGCTATCCCATAGCGTAGCCGTATTGTCGGATGACAAAGTCGCGATGCGCGAATCATCAGGAGAAAAACCAGCCCACAAAACATCACCACGGAGTCGATAGGAATGTAACAAGTTACCATTCGTATCCCACAGGCGCGCAAGGCTATCAAGCGAAGCCGTCAAAACGGTTTTTCCATCATTTGAGAAAAATGCACTTGTCACTTCATTCCCGTGGCGCAAGGTAATCACTCTGGATTCTTTTGGATTCCATATCCTTGACGTACTATCTCTTGATGCGGTCAAGATGAGTTTACCATCAGGAGCATACCATGCAGATGTCACCACATCACCATGCTTGAGACTGTCGATCAGTCTGCCGGCGCCATCCCATATTTTTGCCGTCGAATCATAAGCTGCCGTCAGGTAGGTGTTTCCTTCAGAAAAATAATCAATCGTGTTGATGGCTTGTGGTTGCTTTGGGAAGCGGTGTAAAAATGGATCCGCAAAATCCCACAGCTTTGCAGTGTAATCATTGGAGGCGGTCAGGATGGCTTTGTTGTCAGCCGAAAAAACAGCACTGACCTCTGTCCCCTTACACCTGAAGCTGTACAATGAATCTCCCGCAGTATTCCATACACTGATCGTACTTGAAACCATATCAGGAGTAATCGTCAGAAATTGCTTTCCATCAGTAGTGAATGCAGCATGGTTTACAGCTGAGGTGAGTGAATCTTTTAGCAAGTTTCCTTTTCCATCGTACAAAGCACAAGCACCATTCGCTATGACCAACATTCGATTTTGAGCCGGCGAAGTAATGACGATGTTGTTTTCGAGTTTGAGATTTTGAACCTGAGAAAAATAAGGTGTGCCTTGATCCGTCACAGGCACAGGAATGATCTTCATTCCATCAGTAGAAAAGTCACCAAGGTTTGTTACTGTTTCAGGAATGCTATCCTTGTCCGTGAGTTTTCCATCCTTTTCCCACAGGTGCACATGCGTGCGGGTGATGGTGAGGATCTGATTTCCATTTGGAGAAAAGGCTGCGCTCGTCACTTCGATCTTATGAGGTATTGACAACAGCTCTTTGCCCTTCCTATCCCAGAGCCTGGCATATCCATCTTCCGATGCAGTGAGAACATATTTTCCATCCGGGGAGAACACTGCACTGAATACCCGTTCTCGATGGGGGAAGTTGGATGTGTATAAAGCCCTTTCATCTTGTCCATGAAAAATATCGCTCAGCGTCTGCATGACCATCGGAGGGGAATCTTCGCCAAGGGATGCATAAGCCTCTTGAGCAACATTCAGTGCTATGGTATTGTCTTCCTTTTTAATTTCCATTGCTGTAAAAGCGAGTTCGCCCGCACGCGCATACTGATAACGCTGATCAGCTACATACCACTGCCATCCTGCAAGTGCTGCAAAAAGGGCTACCACACTCACCAGCACGCCTCGAATCATGCGATTGCGTTTTCGGTCTCTTTGTGCCTGGACTTTTTTAGCGCGACTGAACTCCACAAGTTCTTTCTCTTCCTTGCTCAGGCTGCGCATACCCTGCATACCCTTTTCGACAGCTTCGAGGTCCGCTTCATTGAGCCAAGAAGCTATTTCGGTCTCTGCCGTTTCTCTGTTCCTAGCATTAAGTATACGTGCAGCTTGTTGTCCCGGGTTCAATGAAATACTGTAGTGCCGGATCACTACCTGCGCCAGTAGATTGTGACCAAGGCTGGTTGCGTCCGAAGGCGCACGGGTCAATAGAAAAAGCGCTTCACATTTTTTCACTAAAGCATGGACGTCCTCATGCCTGTCACTATACGTTTGTATTCGCTTTGCAGCATCGAGGATCGTTGATTTACCATGCGCAGAGGTATGCAGATACAACAAGTCAAGGGCAAGGCCTGATTGCACAGGCGTTTCATTCCATGCTTTCAACAAAGCCATCTGTTGCGTAAAAAACTGATCCATGATTTCGCCGGAGAGAATTCCTTGCTGATATTCCCGCAAGGTGAATAATGGGCTCTGTGCATTCTCTGTAGTCGCCGTATTCCACAAGGAGGATAAGATGACTTGCAGATAGAGAGCCACCAACGCAGTATCCCCATCTGATAAGTCTCCTGAAAGCGTGACCGGAAGATTGTTTGCATTGGTACTTTCGATTTGCAAGCGATAATAATCGCTAGTGACAGGTGAAAGTGTGATGCCTAAAATTGCTTCATGCAGACCTTCCCATGTAAGCGGCTGGAGAAATAGTTCCGCAAAAGGCAACCCAGCTGTCTGCAGCATGCTGCGTAATGGGCCATGGCTCTGCGTATCCATACTCAACACAAGCTTTCCACGCGGGGCAGGTTTTCGCTCAAAGATGCTCACGATGATTTCCAACAAAGCGTTCCACTCCGCCGGATCATTTGGCAGTTCATCGAGTATCATTACGAATGGTTTGCCCGTCTTTGCTTCGATGGACATCCATTGCTCATAATACGTGAGCTGCTTCATTCCGACGAGTAGTGTCAACCGGTTGAGTTCATGCTCGAGTATTTCTTTTGCTACCCCTGAAATAGTAGCGATGGATTTTTGAAGATCTGCGATTTTTACTTCGAGGTGGTATTTATCACCAGGCATGGGTTTCTCCAATCCATTTTCTGCACAGGACTGATCAAGCGCATCGGAAAGACTTTCGACAATACTTTTGTGTTCAATCGTGCAGGATGCAACAACATATTTTTCCTCCAATCGGGGCATGATTCCTGCAGCCAGGAGGGATGATTTTCCAACACCTTTTTTTCCAGAGAATAGAATGAGTGGCTGTTCATGTCCAAGTTGAGTATTCAGTTTGCGGATATCTGCTCCGCGTCCAAAAAAGACTGCTGCTTCTTCACGTCTGAAGCTTCTTAGTCCCGGATAAGGAGACAGCGGCAATTTTCTGTAGTACGCTTTTGGAAGTTCAAGGCCAAACAATGGTTGATTAGCTGCTTCAGGCAGGTTCCATGCTTTGGAAATGGATCCACCTTCTCCTGTATAGAGCTCCCAGGGGAAATTTTGTTTGCCAGGCGCGCCAAGTATACTTCCGCTATAAAGTGCAGATGTATCTGTGGTTTTATTTTCGGTTCTGATCTGATCTATAGCATCGGTCCACGCTCTTTCGATCGTCATGCCGGCAGCAAGGCCTTTATAAAAACGTGTAGACAAACCTGTAGCAACGGTGTCGCTGATCGACTGTGATGTACCGATCACTGCAGGCAATCCGGCCGTGATGAGATCTTCTGCTTGTTTTTGTGATGAACAACCATTGAGAAAGACCAGCTTGAGACTTTTCTGTTTGGCCAGAAAAGCTACAAGTCCTTCGCTATGTGCTGTGGCTTTTCCACCGGAGGCAGATTCTAGCAGCAGCGAATAACTCTCTGCATGTCCTCCATAATGGAGGATGGCAATACGGTCGCGATACGTACTGTTTTGAAAAATATCAAAAATACGATCGATGGTAGCATCGGGTTCTACCAGGACCTGGCAGACGCCGTTCTCTTCGGCTTTCATCAGTGCATCGCGGATAGCATTGCGTTCCTGGGTCAGTCCCCTGAGGTATCCCGCTCCGGAATTTTGTTTGTCATTGGCAAAGGCCAGAAGGATTACAGGCTGCATGAAGTAAAGTAAGTGATTTTATTGTCCCCACAAATGCCGGCGGAGAAAACAGTTCGACTTCACCGAACCGCTCCATCCACCGGCAAGACTCAATTAAACTTCCTATGCCTCTATCCTACTAACCCGGTCTATCAACGCATCCATCTGCTCATAGTCTCTCATGCCTGTCGTATCTTCCTCACCACCTGAAAAACAAAAGCCACCTAGATATCCGTCTATCAATAATTGGTCAAGCAGATCTAACGTCCATTCGCACTGGAGAAAAGTTTTATTTGGATCCAGATCCAGAAACCGATCTGCATCGATCTCATCAAAATGCATAATCTTAAAACTCCCGGCAGGAAAAGAGTCGCGATCAGCATCCTGTAGATCAAAAAACAACTGCATTGTGGATACCCCTTCCAGGTCCATCACCTGATCAAGTATGATACCATCAGGTTTAGCATCTATGATTATTTTGGCCAACAACATTTCATCTGGTATATGGATCTCCGCAGCCAGTTGTACGCCTTCCACCCAATCCTTAAACGTATGCCAGCGCATAAAGGAAGCCGGATCGCCATTGAGCTCCATACTCATCCAGTCTACGCCCATGGCAGCAAAGTAGCGGGCATCGGTCAGGTGTTTGATGTTTCTCACGAGTATTTGATTCCTTCTCATCCTTTTGGCATTTCAAAAGCAAAAGTAGGAGGAAAAGGCGGAAGGGCAGAACGGCGGAAGGCATAGGGGAGACTAATTGAAGTCCCCACTCAGGTCGCAGTGCAACGCAGATCCCGCCACGGAGGTGCTGCGGGGGGATTAGGGGACAGAAGGGCAGTGGAAAATCTAATTTTAAGCGATGCTTTGCGCATTGGCGCTCCTTAAACTGAAAATCTAATATCTTCATAAACAGATATTAGATCGATTCGAGTTAAAAAGGTATCAATGAAAATCAATTACCATAATCGGAAATTTACCGGTGTAACAAACACCCCTAACGGACAGGTCAGTGTAGAAACAACATTTCATTATTCCCAAAACCTACATGTCCTTAGCGCAACGTACCAAGGAGGTACTATCAAGGAAGGATACATGCTCGGTCTGGTTCATCCAGACAACAGTCTTTACTTCGTCTATCATCATATCGATATTGATGGGTGTCTCAAAAGCGGGTATTGTAACAGCATCCCTGAACTGCTACCTGACGGTCGGGTATGTCTCCATGAAAAATGGGAGTGGACACATGGTGGAGAAGGAAAAGGGGAGTCCGTTGTAATGGAAGTCGATTGAGATGAAGGATGCGAATGGATAGCGCCTTGCTGTCAGAAACACGCTACCGTTTTATTCCACAATTACAATACACTTCCTGCGTATTTATTTTCCAGCAGATCCACATGCTTGACATGATTGCCGATATTGAGAAACTGAATAAGCCCCCAGGCCAATGCGATCATGATGACAAACATCAGGATCGTGTCATTCCAATCCAAATGGTCTTTAACAGGTCCAATCATTTTTGCGCCCACAATTCGACCAAGATTGCCAAGGGTCATATATAATGTAAACTGACTGGCTGAAACTTTTTTCCAACAACACTCCATAGCGATAGCAAAAATACCTATGCATGCAAAGACATAAAGTATCTGGTAAACAATCATAAACGCGCTGATAAACCAATTTTTCATCCAATACAATTCCAGAAAAGCAAGACCGCAGGTTAAGAGAATCAGCATGAAGAAATAAATATTCATCATCCGTTTTTTCCCATAGGTATCTATCAGTATACCCCCTACAAGCATGCCTCCTATACCTCCTATTAAGCTGGCGGTAGCGAAGAAGTTTGAATACGCGATATTTGTCCAGCCAAGTGCCTTGACGGTAAAAATGGGGAGCAACGTAGCAATATAATTATACGCTCCTTGCGCAATAAATAAAATCACGCCCAGCAAAAGGCTATTGCGTAAACTCAATACGCTGTATAATGACTTAAAAATGATTGACCAGCTTTCCAATTGCAAATGCTTCGTTTCGTCAGATGCCTTTCCTCCTGTCCATGGTAAAAGTTTTTCGCCTGATCGCTCGCGTAAAAACAAAGGCACCAGCATGATCAATCCAACCAAAACAGAAAGCGTCAGGATGGCCATGGAGAAACTATGCATACTAATAAGCCAGCTTCCAATTGCCAGTGAAGCAGAGGTGCCAATTATTTTTGATCCCCACATAAACCCATTTGCCCTTGCCTGTTGATGAATGGGGACGATATCAATCGCCATTCCATCGGTCGCTACATCCTGAAAAGAACCAAAAAAGCCAACCGCAAATGCTGTTGCCATCAACAGGTTTAAGTTGTTCAACGGATCAGGCACCAATGCCATCGCAATAAAACTTACAATCAACCCTACTTGTCCAAAGAGCACCCAAGGTCTTCTTCGGCCCATAGGCAAATAGGTAAATCGATCCATGAGTGGTGCCACCACCATTTTAAAACTCCAAGGCAGGCTAAAGACAGCTACAAAGGTTCCTATTTCACCAGCCGTCTTCCCATTCATGGCCATCCATGCAGGAATGCCAAACAAGGTCATGCCCTCCGGAATGCCTTGTGCAACATACAAGGCTATAAAATTAAAATACCTTAAAAAGGTATTTTCTGACAATGAAGGCAGGACTTTGTTTTTACTTGAAGGGATATTCAGGCTAGTGTTCATTTTGTGATTCTAATTAATTCCAGGAATAAAAGATCAACCGCAGGTTGACACGTAATAAGCTAATCCTCACACCTCACCGGTGCAAAGGCCAATAGCAACGCAAACTTCAAATCTGAAAATTGGAATTCTCGGCCTTTTTAGGACCGCTGGTCGGGAACAGGTGCTCAAAATAATATAATATTAGGAAATGCCAATCCAACCCATAAAGCTAAATGTTGCGCCCTCGTTTATTTCGGCTGTAACTGAAGTTTTGCCCTCGTTTATTTCAGCTACGCCAATAAACGATCCCTGTGCTCTTCATCAGTTTGTTTCTGCGAAACTTCACGCTTCCGAAACCCCGGGATGTTGGAGGTATTTCCACAATCAACTTATCAACCCATCATGCTTCGACCCGCCCATCTCATCCTTGTGCGATACTTCGGCTCAGTACGGCGCAGCTCAGCAACCGCCCATAA
>JBBRDL010000119.1:0-11833 GCA_038203965.1 Chitinophagales bacterium
CCATCCGTGCACAACTAGTTTTTCATTCTTCATTCTTCATTTTTGATTTTCAAAGAGCGGGAGATGGGAATCGAACCCACGACCCTTAGCTTGGGAAGCTAATGCTCTACCCCTGAGCTACTCCCGCATCAATTGAAAAATAGCAAGGCTAATTTGCGTATTTTTAACGATATTCATTCCAACAAAAGATATTTATATGTTGAAATACTTCGCTTTTCTCCTGGGATTGTTTGTGATGACCATCAGCTGTACATCAAAAACCACAAAAGGTACCGCCTCTGTCAATGCACCTTCTGCGCCTGCTCCTCCGGTGCCACCTCCGCCTCCTCCTGCGCCGCTACCGAAAGCAGGAATGTCATCGATACCTATTGATCCCTCTGTTAGGATAGGGACTTTACCCAATGGGATGACCTATTATATCAAGGCCAATGCGAAGCCGGAAAACCGGGCAGAGCTGAGGCTTGCCTTGAAAGCAGGATCTATGCAGGAGGATGCTGACCAGCTTGGTCTGGCACACTTTATTGAACATATGGCCTTCAATGGGACAGAACACTTTTCAAAAAACGAACTTGTCAGTTATCTTGAACGGGTTGGTTCACGTTTTGGTCCTGACCTCAATGCATACACCAGTTTTGATGAGACGGTATATATGTTGCAGGTGAGAACGGATGATGCCGAACAATTTAACAATGGTATGCTCATTCTTCGTGATTGGGCAGGAGGTATAACTTTTGATAGTGCTGAAATCGATAAGGAGCGTGGTGTAGTCATCTCTGAGTGGCGCAGCAGACTGAGCTCGAGTCAACGCATGCAACAGGAATATTTACCAATGCTCTATCACCACTCACGTTATGCAGATAGATTGCCAATTGGTGATCCTGATATCGTACAAAATGCACCTTATCATGTTGTCAAACGGTTTTATGCCGATTGGTATCGTCCTGAGCTCATGGCCCTTTTGGTAGTTGGAGCAGTGGATCCGGACATGATTGAAAAGCAGATTAAAGAGCAGTTTAGCAGTATGACGACTAAGACAATGGCAAGGAAAAAAGAATCCAATGCGGTCCCGGCGCATGGTGAAACGCTTGCAAGGGTTGTCACTGATCCGGAAGCGACTAACGTGACCATTCAGATCGTCTATAATCACAAATATGACAAAGTGAAAAGTGTCCTGGATTACCGGCAGCGACTGGTTGAAAGTTTGTACAACCGCATGTTGGGACGCAGGCTTTCAGATCTAACGAAAGAAGCCACTCCACCATTTATTTATGGCTACACTGGGTATGGACAGGATGTTGGTGAATTAGCTACATATAGCAGTTTCGCATCAGCGGCTCCAAAAGATACACGCAAGGCTTATCAAACATTGCTGGAGGAAAACCAGCGTGTGCTCCAACACGGTTTTACAGATACAGAGTTAGAAAGAGAAAAAGCCAATATCCTGCGGATGGCCGAACAGAGCGAATTGGAAGAAGCTAAACTGGAATCATCGCGCGTTATTCAACGCCTTATTTATCATTATCTGGATGACAACCCGATACCAAACGCAACTCAACATCTTGAGATGTACAATTCGATGATGCCGACGATAACAACATCTGAGGTAAGTCAACTCGCTAAAAAATGGATTACAGATCGAAACAGGGTCATCATTATTACCGGTCCCGAAAAAGATAAATCGCTGTACCCCGATTCGCTGGAGATGATCAGTATGATGAAAGCCATCTCGATGAAAAATTTTGAACCCTATAAAGATGTCGATGTCTCTGCACCTTTATTGCCCGGTTCATTTCCAGCCCACCCTGTATTGAATTACACATTCAACAGTGCCCTTGACATACATCATTGGGAATTTGCCAATGGCGTGCGCGTCAGTGCAAAGCCCACTGTTTTTAAAAATGACGAGATCCTGATGAATGCCTACAGTATAGGTGGCCATTCATTGTATAATGATGCTATGTATCCATCTGCCAGAAGTACATCAAGTGTCATAGGTTCAAGTGGAATAGGTACATTCAATGCCACAGCACTAGAAAAGAAACTGACCGGGCTTCGTGTTTATGTAAGCCCTTTTATTTTTGAACGATACGAAGGGCTGAGTGGATCTTCTGCAGTCAAAGACGCTGAGACCATGATGCAACTTACGTATAGTTATGTGACTGCTTTTCGTGAAGATCCATCAGCATTGAGTTCCTATATTAACAAAGAACGTGCAAGGTTTGACAACCTGTTGTCCAATCCGCAAAACTGGTATTCAGATAAAGTAACCCGGATCACTTCCCAGAATCATCCAAGGAGAGGGTTCCCGGCGCTGGCGTCCTATGATCAGATCCAGATGAAGGAAATTATAGATATCTATAAGGACAGATTCAGCGATGTGAGTGATATGCATTTCTTTTTTGTGGGCAATTTTAATCCGGATAGCCTGAAAGTTTTGACAAGCAGATATCTGGGCGCCTTGCCTGGAGGCGGAAGAGAAGAAATGTGGAAAGATCTAGGTGATCGATATCCTGCAGGCCGGATTGACTCGGTCTTTTACAGAGGGGAAGCACCTAAATCACTTGTTCAAATGGTTTACCACGGCAGTGACCATTTCCATCCTGATACAGGGTATCTGATGCAATCATTGGTAGAATTGGCCCGTATCAAATTGCGCGAAGAGTTGCGCGAAGAAGAAGGAGGCGTTTATGGCGTGAGCATCTGGGGCGGCCAAAGTAAGTACCCGATTGAACAATATTCTGTCCAGATCAGTTTTAATGCAGACCCACCCCGTACCAATGATCTGATCGCCTCAGCGAAAAAGGTGATCGATCAGATGAAAGCGGAAATTGATCCGGCTGATATTGTCAAAGTCACTGAAGCACAGCGCCAGGGACGCATCAAAGACCTGGAGCAAAACCAATTCTGGATGAGCGCATTTATCAACGCATGGCTTAACGGAACGGATATGGATGACTTGACTCAACGCTCAAACCTGGAAAAACGAATTTCAAGTTTGAACCCTACAGTACTGCGCATGGCGGCGAACAAATATTTTAACGATTCAGAACTGATCAGTGTGATCATGTTTCCTGAAAAAAAATAACATTCATTATGAGAACCACCGCTACCTATTGTTTTTTGTTGAGTCTGTTTTTAATTGCTGCTCAATTGTCAGCCCAGACCTATAACTTCTCAGTTAATCAAGTAGAATACGAACCCATTCAAGGAGGGCAATTACTTGTCAGCGAAATTTGGGATGATCCGGAATTACTTATCCCGATTGGATTTGATTTTGAATACTTTTCAGCGACTATTCAGGAACTAAACCTCAGGAGTTATTATACGATTATAAGTTTAGCGGACAATTCCGAAAATGATATCTATTCGTTGATGCTGCTATTTGGGGCGGATCTGATAGACAGAGGGTACGATGAAAATACCCCGCAATCACCTATTAAACGGTTAGTTACTGGAAGTATTGGTTCACGTATATTGACTGTAGAATGGGAAAATGCAGGCTTCTTCGGAGATTTATCGGCTAATGGGACATCCACCGATTTTGTCAATTTTCAATTGAAATTATACGAAGAAAACGGTGATATTGAATACCATTTTGGACCATCTTCGGTGACGATGCCCATGTTGGCGTATAGTGGGTTTGAGGGCACAACCATAGGCATAGCTGAAAATTATATGGAGCTGACCGATGAAGTTGATGGGGAAATTATTTTATTATCCGGTGAACCTTCTGACCCTGATGTGAATACAGATTATGGAGAATACGTGCTTAATGCAACCGTGCCAGAAAATACAGTATACAGATTTTCGCGAGAAACTTCTAGCACCGTTACCCCGAAGTATGATTTTTCAAAACAATTCTATACACCTAATCCAACAAGAGGAAAACTCCTATTGAAACCGGAATTTGTCCAGGAGGATATTTCTGCTGTGCATGTTTATAACATGACAGGTCAGCGTGTCAAACTGATCAGGGAAAACGGGCATACTGATTTAAGTGATTTGCCATCAGGGGTCTATGAACTCAGATTTCAATGGAATAAGCAGGATCATGCAGAGAGAATATTGTTGCTGCCTGAATAAGCTCAATGATTGATTTTGCTTTAGACATGTTTAAGCAAAAAAAGGAAGAATCTTTTCTTAATCAGTATCCAAAGTCTTTTTCAATTTCATGATAGCCATCATGCACTCAATCGGCGTCATCTGATTGACATCCAGACTGAGCAATTCATCCTTTAGTTTTCGAAGGTTGATATCCGTCTGATCAAAAATATTGAGTTGAAAGGACGTTAATTCCTTGATATCCTTTATCTTTTTTCTGCCGGCAGAATCATCAAGACTCATGTTTTTGGATTCCAGTTCGTGCAGGATTTCAGTGGCGCGTTCGAGGAGTGTCCTTGGCATGCCGGCCATGCGGGCAACGTGAATACCAAAGCTGTGTTCGCTGCCGCCGGCCGTCAGTTTGCGAAGGAAGATTACTTTCTGGCCACTTTCTTCAGTAGCTATGTGATAATTATGGATCCGGTCATATTTCTCAGCTAGTTCATTCAACTCGTGATAGTGTGTGGCGAATAAGGTCTTGGGCTTATACTGGATATGATGATGCAGATATTCGGCTATGCTCCAGGCGAGACTGATGCCATCAAATGTGCTAGTACCTCTACCGATCTCATCCATCAGGATAAGACTGCGCGCAGAAAGATTATTGAGTATGCTGGCAGTCTCATTCATCTCCACCATGAAAGTGGATTCCCCGGAGGATATATTATCAGAGGCACCGACGCGGGTAAATAATTTATCAATGATGCCCAGGCTGGCTGACCTTGCTGGCACGAAACTACCTATCTGGGCCATGAGACTGATGAGGGCAGTCTGACGCAGGAACGCTGACTTACCGGACATATTTGGACCTGTAATAATAAAAAGCTGCTGCTCCTCACTATCCATATATAAGTCATTGGCCACATAGGTTTCACCGGGAGGAAGATGCCGCTCGATCACAGGATGTCGTCCATCTTTGATATCAATCGCAAAGCCATCATTCATTTCCGGTCTGCAGTAGTTGTATGCAGAGGCAACGGCTGCCAGAGACAAGATACAGTCCAGTTGGGCAATGACATTGGCATCGATCTGAATAGGGCCGATGTACTCCTGCGCTGCTATCACGAGGTCAGTAAAAAGTGATTCTTCAAGCGCGCCTATTTTCTCTTCTGCACTTAGTATCTTTTGCTCCAGTTTTTTCAGGTCATCTGTCACATAACGCTCGCAATTGGACAGGGTTTGTTTTCTGACCCAGGAGTCCGGGATGAGCCCCTGGTTTTTATATTTATTAGTGACCTCCAGGTAGTACCCAAAGACATTATTATAACCGATCTTAAGATTATTGATTCCTGTTTTGAGGGCTTCTTCCTGCTGGATACTGATCAGGATTTCTTTGGAATTTTGAATGATATCCCTGTATTCGTCCAACTCTTCATTATAGCCTTTTCGAATGACATTGCCTTTGATCAACATGGCCGGTGCATCCTCCTGAACAGCTTGCTCAATCGTATGATGCAGGTGATCACAACAGTTGATCTGATCGGCCAGGCGAATCAATCCTTCCTGGTGACTTTCCTGCATGCGGTCCTTGATGGGATGCAATGCGGATAGAGCGCGCCATAGTTGGATCATCTCGCGGGGATTGATTTTAGCAAGGGATACTTTGGTGATGATCCGCTCAAGATCACCGATCAAACGAATCTGATCTTTAATTTCAGCAGCCCAATCCTTATGTCGAAGAGCATACGCCACCATATCATGCCTGAGCCGGATCTCCTTGATATTGATGAGCGGCAGCGCAATCCATTTCTTGAGCATACGGGCTCCCATCGGAGAGGTCGTTTTATCAAGGACATCCAACAAGCTTGTGCCCGTCTCATTGGCAGGCTGCAGAAGCTCAAGATTACGAATGGTAAAACGATCCATCCAGACATAGTGATCTGATTGTATCCGGCTGATGGTCCGTATATGCTTGAGGCCATCCTGTTTCGTAGCATTGAGATAATGCAGAATAGCACCAGCCGCTACTTGTGCTGTGGAGAGATGCTCTATCCCAAAACCTTTCAGGGTAGCAATATCAAAATGCCTTAGTATTTTCTCCGAGGTATAATCAGTTGTAAATACCCATTCCTCCAGCCCAAAGGTGTAATACGTGTTTCCAAATACTTTTTCAAACCTGCTTTTATTTGCTTTGGAAAAAATGATCTCGGAGGGATTGAAACTTTGGAGGAGTTTTTCCATTTCACGCTGTTCGCCCTCACTGATGACAAACTCTCCGGTGGACATATCAAGAAAGGCGATACCAAACACATCGGGGGAAGTAATATGGATCGAAGCCAGATAGTTATTCTGACGCCGATCAAGTAAAGAGTCTTCGGTTGCTATACCTGGCGTGATCATGTCAGTCACACCTCGGTCGACAATTTTTTTGTCTTTGGAAGGTTTTTCCAGTTGTTCGCAAATGGCAACCCGGTAACCTGCCTGAACCAGTTTAGGGAGGTACATATCCATAGCATGGTATGGGAAACCGGCCAATTCCACATTATTACCACCGTTATTGCGGGAGGTCAGGATGATGCCCAGGGCCTCTGAGGTCCGGATGGCATCTTCACCAAAGGTTTCATAAAAATCACCTACCCTGAAGAGCAAAAGGGCATCAGGATGCTGACTTTTGATCTTCAGGTACTGCTTCATCAGTGGGGTTTCTTTCCCAGGATCAATGGCTGTCTGCTCAGTTTTTGGTTTCAATGGCTTTACGTGTCTTTGAATCTCCAAAGATAAGATTTACAAATTTGATATACATTATTTCAAAATACATCGTTTTATGGAGGACAAACGTATATGTAATCACTTATTCTTCTTGAAAAAAGGATAACTTTTTTGAATCTTTATGTCTCTGGAAATGTTTAACTTGTAATTCAATTTATCACAAACTATATACAACCAACTTTATGGGATTATTTTCATTTTCCAAAAACTCAGGCGCTAAAGTGCTCAGCAAAAGCGAAGAAGACAAAGCGGCAACCGTTTCAGTTGAAGCCGTAAAAAAAGCAAAAATCGACAAGATGATGGCAGCCGTCAATGAACTGGATCTTCCGGTCAAAGATCTGTCAATACTGATCAACGATGATGTGGTTACTGTGTTCGGGGAATCAGAGACGCAGGTAGCAAAAGAACTGGTGGTTTTAACCCTTGGCAATAACACTGGGATCTCTTCTGTGGACGACCGTATAAACGTCGTTTCTCCAGAACCTGAAGCTGTTTTTTACGAGGTTCAATCAGGTGATTCACTATCAAAAATCGCCAAAGCGCACTATGGTGATGCAACAAAATATAATACTATATTTGAGGCTAATAAGCCCATGCTGAAAGATCCAAACCTGATCTATCCAGGTCAGATGTTACGGATTCCTACGCTGTAATAAAGATTGTTTTCAACTGGTGAAGTTGGTGGAAGCGCAGACCGCCGGGTCGGCTTCCACCTTTTTCTTTAAGGCTGGCGTGTCCAGCTAAAAGAAAAAGAAAGACGAAAAACGAACATCAAAGACAGAACAATGCACCGAACAACCTTCTGCCTTCCTAGTTCCCTGTTCCTTGTTCCCTGTTCCTTGCCCCGTCCAGATTTTTTTACAAAATCTGTCTCCCCCCGCCACAAATACATTGCATTTGGCGGGATCTCACTACGTTCGACCTGTGTTCCTCCACTTCGTTGCTTTCAGCAACATGGCTCCGAAAACCCCGGGGTTAATAGTTCACGCGGCTAGTTGAAAATTTCCACTGTTCCCTGTTTCCTGTTCCTTGTTCCCTGCTCCTTGCTCCCTGTTCCTTGTTCCTTGTTCCCTGTTCCCTGCTCCCTGCTCCTTGCTCCCTGTTCCCTGCTCCTTGTTCCCTGCTCCTTGTTCCTTGCTCCTTGTTCCTTGTTCGCTATTCAAACCCTCGATTTAGCGGATGAAACGAATTGATCGTTTCCCGCAGATAATCGGCATTGAGGTGGGTATATATTTCGGTGGTGGTAATGGACGCGTGTCCAAGCATCTCTTGGACGGCGCGCAGATCTGCTCCGCCTTCTACGAGATGAGTAGCAAAAGAATGTCGAAGACTGTGAGGTGAAATCGTTTTCGTTACGCCGGCGGCGGCGGCTGCATCTTTGATGATATTGAAGATCATCACACGGGACAATTTTTTTCCACGGCGATTGAGGAATAGAATATCTATGGCAGCACTATCAATATTCATCATGCGGTTGCGGTCGCCTTCGAGGTAAAGACGAATCTGGTAAAGTGCTTCCTGACCGATGGGTACGAGTCGTTCTTTGTTATTCTTTCCGATGACGCGGATAAACTGCATATCCGGATAAATATGACTGATCAGCAGGCCCGTCAATTCAGAGACACGCAGTCCGCATGCATAGAGTGTTTCGATGATGGCGATATTCCGTGCTCCTTGCGGATGGCTCTGGTCTACACTGTCGATCATGCGGCGTATCTCCTCAAAACTGAGAACCTCAGGAAGATACTGTCCCAACTTGGGTGCGTCGACAAGCTCAGTCGGATCAGCTGCGAGCATATCTTCAAGAATCAGGTATTGATAAAAAGCCCGGATACCGGACAGCATTCTTGCCTGTGAACGATGACTAATCTCTACTTCATTGAGGACGTGCAGAAATTGCTGAATCTGGCTGGCGGAAACTTTAGTGGGAGAATTTATTCCAAGGTCCTTCACCATAAACAAGGCTATGCGTCTCACATCCCTGTCGTAAGCTTCTATACTATGCGGAGACAACCCCTTCTCAAGTGTGAGGTAATCACCAAATCCTTTTATCGCTGAATCCCAATCCATTTGTAACTGCAAGTTACAGCCACAGATCTGAAATTATCCAGATTACTTCTGCACTGTTTAATTGAAAATCGAAATAAGGCATTAATGCTTTGCGACAAGAACCTAATCGGCTATTCCATGGATATAAGCTGGTAGGACAGGGCATAGCACGACTAAGGAATAATGCATGGAATACAATGATCGTCCCGATGAATTCAACCGGAAGTCAAAATGCATGGTATCTTTGGAAACATATGGACCAGAACTCGCTAAATAAATTTGACAGACATGTAGGTACGAAATATCACTTGTTCAACAGTCTCTTTCTGCGTCTGCCTTTTGATCTCATTCATCAGACAGGGATCTTTTTACCATTGCTGTCCGAACTCTGTCAGTCGAGTTACAATAAAGGTAGGAGTCCGAAAGAGATTATCGATGCTTTCTTTGTAGAATATCTAACCGGTGCCGAGGAAACCGAAAAGACAGATCTCCTTTTCAATTTTATCAAATACATCGAGCGGCAGGTTGTGCTCTTTGATGCAGTTGAAGAAGCTGCCTTTGACAAACTTCATGATCCGGATGGCCCGGGAACAGTTTATGATATGGTTACCAAAACTCAATCCAATGGGTTGAGCGAATCATTACTCCACAAGCTTGAGGAATATCGTCTGCGTATTGTGCTCACTGCACATCCCACACAATTTTATCCGGGTACCGTGTTGGGAATTATAACTGACCTATCAGCAGCGATCAGAGATAACCGGATATTCGAAGTCAATGACCTGTTACTTCAATTAGGCAAAACTCCGTTTGTCAATCGTACAAAACCCACACCACTGGATGAAGCCAAAAGCCTGATCTGGTTTTTACGCAAAGTATTCTATGATGCTGTGCCGGAAATCGTAACGAAAATCGAAGACACCCTTCAGAAACCATTGCCACGTAAGGATCTCATTGATCTCGGCTTCTGGCCTGGTGGTGACCGTGATGGCAATCCATTTGTAACTGCAGAGACTACCCTGGAAGTAGCGGATCAGTTGCGCATATCGATCATCAATTGCTATATAGAGGATGTTCATAAACTTCGTCGTCGTCTCACCTTTCAGCATGTCTATGAACAAATCACCGCCATAGGAGAGAAATTAGGTAAGACTTTATTTGACAATGTGAATGGCTATAACGGGCCGGCTGCATTGATGGAAGAGTTACTTTCATTGCGACGTATACTTAAAGAAAAACATGATAATCTGTTTGCAGGCGGCATAGATGAATTTATCACAAAAGTCTCCTTGTTTGGTTTTCATTTTGCTTCACTCGATATCCGTCAAGACAGTGGTAAGCACGAGGCTCTGGTGGAAGAAATAATACGTTTAAAAGCAGGCCCGCAAGCTATGGAAGCCTATCGTCTGGAAAGTATTCGTGGTAAAATGGACTATCTGCAATCCTGTACCTGGACTGTTGATGCTACTGTCACAACTGATCCCATATCGATTGATATCATCCGATCTATGCAGGCGATGGTGAAAATTCAGATGACCAATGGCACCAAAGCTTGTCATCGATATGTGATCAGCCATGCACGGCATGCGTTGGATGTTTTTTCGATTCAGGTGCTCCTGAAGTGGATCAATGGAAATGCACAACAGGATATAGATATAGTTCCGTTGTTTGAATCCATTGATGATCTTGGTATGGCAGCAGAAGTGATGCAGGAATTGTATTCATTTGCACCTTATGCTACACATCTGCGAGGGAGAGAGCAAGTACAAACGGTGATGCTTGGTTTTTCTGATGGCACAAAGGATGGTGGTTACGTCAAAGCCAATTGGTCCATCTATACCTGTAAGGAAAAAGTGACTGCGACATCGAGAGCGAATGGTATTAAGGTGATCTTCTTTGATGGCCGTGGAGGTCCACCTGCAAGAGGCGGCGGGAATACGCACAAGTTTTATTCATCGTTGGGCCCTTCGATTGAAAACAAAGAAATACAGCTGACGATACAAGGCCAGACGATCAGTTCCAATTTCGGGAGTAAAGATCTGGCTATCTATAATATAGAGCAATTGCTCACAGCAGGTATAGAAAATGATCTCTATCCTAATAGGACACCTGATCTGACCGAAGGACAACGTGGTCTATTGGAGGAGATGGCTGATCTGGCTTATCAATCTTATGTAAAGCTCAAGACAAAACCTGAATTCCTGACCTATCTGAAGGACAACGGGACGCTCTCATACTATGGTGAGTCCAACATCGGAAGCCGTCCAGACAAACGCGGGGGTGGCAAGTTGACGCTTGAAAGCTTGCGGGCTATTCCGTTTGTCGGATCCTGGAGTCAGTTGAAACAAAACGTGCCAGGCTATTATGGATTTGGTACAGCACTGGAAAAACTGGGTATGGCCGGACGTGAAAAAGACGTACTGGATTTATACAAGCAATCCCGTTTTTTTCAAACGCTGGTGGGTAACAGCATGCAGTCATTGGCAAAGTGTTATTTCCCTTTGACTGCTTTCCTTTCTAATGATCCTGCCTATGGAGATATCTGGAATATGATCCATGATGAATTTGTGCGATCACAAAAGCTCCTGATTCAAACGACTGGAGAAAAACAATTGTTGGGCAATGAAACGATCCGGGAATCGATCCATCTGCGGGAAGATATCGTATTGCCATTACTGACCATTCAGCACTACGCCTTATTTCAAATCAATCAACTGAAAGAAAGTGAACATGATCAAACCTTAAAAGCACTCTACAGGAAACTGGTGACACGGTCGATGCCGGGGATTATTAATGCGGCGAGGAACTCGGCGTAGATTTTTTTAAATATTGTATTTATTTCTATCGGGAAGTGGTATTTTTATTACAATGCAGAAAAAGCATAATCCCCTTGAAAATAAAAAAGCCTCCTGGTTATGGACAAGAGGCGACCCAAATGTTTTCACAACGGAATAATCCTTATTGTGATTTGCTT
>JBBRDL010000120.1:0-11665 GCA_038203965.1 Chitinophagales bacterium
ATCGGTTAATCGTTTTAGTGCTGAATGCCCCGCTGCCCCTTACTATCTCAAACTCCAGCTTAACTCCTATCTACTATTTCATAACTCCTAATTCCTAATTCATAACTCCTAATTCCTAATTCATAACTCCTAATTCCTAACTCCTAACTCCTAATTCCTATCTCCTAATTCCTATCTCCTAATTCATAACTCCTAATTCATAACTCCTAATTCCTATTTCCTATTTCCTAACTTCCCATTGCTGCCAACAAATCCTCCAGCAAATACTCCGGCTCTTCCAATCCAACATAAAATCTTACATAGCTCCACGGAATATGCGGATTATCTCGGCCTGGCAAATTATACAAGGCTGCCATGGGTAACATCAGCGCCTCATGCCCTCCCCAGGAAACAGCAATTTTCCAGCGTTTAACCTTGCTGACGACGTTAAGAAGTGCTTCAATATCCGGAAGATCAAATTCAATCGTAAACAAGCCTCCACAACCTGACATTTGTCTTTTAGCCAATTCATATTGAGGGAAATCCGGATCGAAAGGGTAGAGTAAGCGCTTGATTTTCGGATGGCTTTTCAATGCTTTTATAATCGTCTGCGTTGATTCCTGTACACGCTGCATTCGAATAGGTAGCGTCCGCAGTCCACGGATGATGAGTGATGCATCGTGCGGAGAAATGATCCCACCCAGGATCATGTATTCATCAATAAACATTTTTTTGATGATCGCCTGACTACTGCACACCACGCCGGCTAAGACATCACTATGTCCGTTGATATATTTTGTGGCAGAGTGGATGATGATATCCACGCCCATTTTGGCAGGTTGTTGGAAGATAGGACTTGCATGGCTGTTGTCAATTGCTGTGAGCAGATTATATTTTCTGGCGAGGGCTACACAAGCAGCAATATCTTGTAGTTCGTAGGTAAAGGTATTAGGACTTTCAAGGAATAATAAACGTGTATTGGGTTTGATCAGGGCCTCTATCGCAGCGATGTCACTACCATCTACAAAATCATGTGTTACACCAAATCTTGAGAGATACCTGCTCAGCACCGTTGCTGTCCAACTGTATGGATGCCTGACACAGATCACATGATCTCCCTGACTGACGCAACTCATGATCGTCATCGAAATCGCAGCAGTACCACTTGCAAACACTAAGGCATCATCCGTGCCTTCGAGCGCTGCTATTTTTTTTCGCAGTATTTCTACAGTAGGATTATTGCCCTTGGTGTAGATATGCGAATTCAATTCATCTAAGATCGCATTCCGGAAATCATCCACATCCGGAAAAACAAAATTGCTGGTCTGAATGATCGGAGGAGACATCGCATTGTAATACTTTTCACGATCCTCGCCGAGGTCATTGAGTATAAAACTTATGTGTTCTTCCATGGATGTGATATAAGATTTGTATGAATATCTTTAAGGGTATGGCAACCGGATAGAGCCATGTTGAGTTCGAGTTCTGCCATAATGTTCGTCAGGCAATCAATGATGCCTTGTTCACCATTGCAGGCAAGGGCCATCGCATAAGGCCTGCCGATCATAACTCCGGTTGCGCCCAATGCCAGGCATTTAAAAATATCGCTGCCTGAACGGATACCGCTGTCCAGCCATACTTCCAATTTGCCATTTATACTGGATAGAATATGCGGCAAGGCTTCTGTGCTAGCCACTGCTCCATCTATCTGTCTTCCGCCGTGGTTTGACACGATGATTCCATCCACGCCGATACTTGCTGCCTTGTTAGCATCATCAGCACGAAGAATTCCTTTCAGATAGATAGGTAGTTTGGTCCATGATCTGATCAGCGATATATCGTCCCAGGAGATACCAGGATTACTAAAAATGCTGGTAAATTTTCTGGTTGCTTTTATAGCCTTTCCGGATTGCAGGTTAGAAATCATTCCACCAGGGATGCGGCTGTTGAGTTTAAGCAGGTTTTGAATCAATGCAAAAGATAGAGGCGGTGTGGTCGTTTCGTTTTGAATGGGATCAGTCAATGCATTAAATACAGGATCCGAATAATACTGTGCGATACCTTTTCCGAGGATGAATGGATTATAGGCCAAAGAGAGATCACGCGTGCGCCATCCAAGCATGGTCGTGTCGAGGGTGACCACGATGGCACTGCAGTCTATGGCTTCTGCACGTCGGATGAAACTTTGTGAAAGTTCTTTTGATTTGCTGTAATACAATTGAAATAGTCGTGGACAATTTCCCAGCTGTTTGGCGATCTCTTCCATCGGGTATGATGCCTGACTACTGATGATCATAGGCACATTCATTGCCGCACATGCACGAGCTTCAGCAAGATCGCCGTCGCGATGCGCGAGTTCGAGTACACCGATAGGCGCCAGCATAAAAGGTGCAGGAAGGGTATGCGCCCTCCAAAGTTGTTGCATACGGACTTCCTGCACACCACCAAGCATTCTTGGATGGATTTTTACTTGATCCAGTGCCCGCCTGTTGGCATCGATAGTGGTCTCACTACCTGCCCCACCGGCGAGATATGCAAAGGCTTCAGGGGCTAACATAAGCCGTGCCTTTGCTTCAAGTCCCGCATAAGAAACCGGTGTAGATGGTTTCTTTCCGGCTAATCCATCTAAGTAAATCTTCCGTTGTCGTTGGAGGCTGCGCATGATGTCTCCAATGTAGAAAGAATTACAGAAAGTTTAACGGACTGCCATACAGAAGCGAGAAAACAGGGTTTATACATCACTTATTGCGGCAGGGGTCTGGTAGGATGACCCCATACCACAAATAGGTGTTGAACAACATCTTATATAGTCTGATAGAACCGTAGGAATCTCCAGTTATATCAAAATAAATAAAATAGCTTAAAATGGAAAGGGGCTGATAGCGAACTCTAAAGTAGGGTAATACTTATTACATAAGAGCCTATTTCTAAAAAATGGGGGTTAACCCTGAGTCAATGAAAATGCACCTACATTACTTCACGGGGTGGGTATCCATTTTATCAATTACCTCCTTTTCCTAATATAGGCAAGCCTTTAAAAGGTTAAAGAAATAATAAAGAGGTGCTTTAGTCAATACGATCTATCCTAATAATTTCGTTCGTACATCGCACCTAAGTCGAGATTTTTACGTTTTGATAAAATCGCCCTAAACGGTAGCATCAAATTCGCCCCTACAATACTTTTTACCGCGCCAGCTATTAAAACCATCAGATAAAGAAGACTCCATTGAAGATCATCCATGCATAATCCAATAAACCTCCTAACTCAATAAGCCAATAAGCCAATAAGCACTCTTTTGGCACAATTATTGCATTACGATTATTTATAATATAAAAGAACAACTCATGCCTAAAAAGCTCGTTCTGATTAAAGTGAATCAACATTGCGGTACCCTATTCATTCCGAGGCTGATCGTCCGGAGCATCACCTGACCAAAAAAATAAGTATAAATCATGAAGATCTTTAAATATTTACCTTTTCTGGCTTTGGTTCTGGCCTTGACTTCCTGCGGTGGAAACGGCGTAGATCCTAAAAATCCGAAGTCCAAAGAATTCGAATTGTATATCGATTACTGGAACACCCAGAGTACCAATCCGCAGATCACTTTTGATGCGGTGAATTCTTCACCTGAAGTCAAGATTGATTTCACCAAAACATTTGCAGGGATTGCTGTGCCACCCAATTATACCAATGTAATCATAGACAACGTAAGGATCATTGATGACAACGATATTAATTATGAGATCGACCAGATTACCGCTTACGAATGGCGTGAAGAGCTCGATAACTGGAAAGAAGATGTGGAGTTTACAATGAACTATACCCAGGTTCAGGATCTTGCTGTCATTATGGTACTTGATAGAAGTGCGTCCTTGGGTGAAGATTTTCAAAAAGTAAAAAACTATGCCAGCAGTTTTATCACCAATGTACTAGCAGTGGTGCCGGATGCACGAATAGGCATTGTGGATTTTGCTGATGACATTAAGAGCTTTCCTTCGACCAATAACAAGTTGGCGTTGCAAAATTATATTGCCAGTCTCTAACAAGGCCCGTTTACTTCTTTGTATGAGTCTGTCAACGTAGGAATTGATATGCTTGAGAATATGGATGCTGAGGGTAAAACACTATTGGTGTTTACAGATGGAACGGATAATAATTCAGATCCGGAATATACACCTTCATTTCTGTTGGATAAATTAAACAACTCAGCTTCCGATGTGCGCATCACCAGCTTTACCATCGGGCTTGAAGGAAAAGGAGGGGTGGATAAACCTGTCCTGACCGATCTGGCGGCGAATGGTGGAAGCGTGGCTTTCCCGAAAAATGCAGATGAACTTGGGAAGGTGTTTGAAAAATTCAGTAGCTCCATTGCCAATGTTTATAATCTGACCTATGTCAGAAATCAGCAGATTGTACCTGATTCTGCTAAACGCAAACTGCGTTTTGTGATCAAGGGTACTGCGAAAAACGATTAATATAAGGCTAAGGCGGAGGCATTTGAGAGATAAAATATGATCTTCAGGATGGAGGATGATATTAAACGAAAAGGGTAATAGATTTTCATAGTTAAAAAGGCCGGCCTAAGGAACCGGTCTTTTTTTATTTTGGTGATCTGTGATCTGAAAAAGATCTATAAGATATTGCATTTTTTCGAAATAGAACCTAATTTTCCTTTACATCAATTGTTGAAACCACGATACAGGAAGAATTCAATGAGCAGTTTAGACAGCGGACTAAACAGTTGGCTTTGGAAATTATCAAACTAGTATCTCTTTTAAAGTATTCAGTTGCATTAGGTGTGATGAGAAAGCTAGAAATAAGAGCCTGCACGTCTGTAGCTTCAAATTTTCGAGCTGCCTGCCGGGCAAGATCAGAAAGAGAACGATTTGCCAAATTATGTATCGTCGTAGAGGAGGCAGATGAAACCATCTTCTGGCTGGAGAGGTTGGTCGATGCTGAATTCATTGGCATTGAACTAGTAGAAAAATTAATCAACGAAGCGACAGAAATATTAAAAGTTATGTCCGCTTTCAAAAAGCATCTTGAACCTAAAAGAGATTTCTGAACTTAACAATTCTTATCCAGCCTATAGAATAAGCATGATCCAAATCTGAATTTTGATCGAAGATCAAAATTCACCCATCAACCCATCAACCCATCAACCCATCAACCCATCAACCCATCAACCCATCAACCCATCAACCCATCAACCCATCAACCCATTAACCTATCAACCCATCAACCCATCAACAGCTCCCCCTTTCACCCTCTCACTCTCTCACTCTCTCACCCTCTTACACCTCCTCACCACCCCACATACTTCGGCGGCTCCACATTTTTCATCCGCAGATACACCACCAATTGTCCTCTATGATGGGTTACATGATCTGTCATCAGCAAGAGAATTCTTCTCCGTGTCATTTGGCCGGCAATGAATTCCACTTTCTCATTCAGGTCTTTTTCTGTCATGACATCAATCGTCTGCGAGGCATACGTAAATGCTTTTTCCAGCATCGCAATGATTTCCTTTTTTGAATTGCCGGATTTGGAAGGATCGATGTGCGTCTTTGACCCATCCAGGTACGACGAACTCAACCACACCATATTTCCCGCGATATGTTTCAATTGCTCCTTATATGTCATTTCTACAGACGTCGGTGTATAGCCGTAATAATCCTCGGGCATTGCTCTCGCAAATTCAAGGGTATAAGACGCAGCATTTTTCCATTTGATCTTGTAATCAGCAAGAAACGAATCCTGAGCACTGACTATGTTAGAGGCTAGCGCCAATGCAGGAATCAAGAATAGGGAATGGAATATTTTCATAAATATTTAATTGTTCGTTAAAGACGCTAGACTATAGACGCTAGACTGTAGACGCCAGATCGTAGCAAAGCGAAGATTCCGCCCCGTAAGGGCGGCGGACGCCACCAATCACTGATCATACTTCGGCCATCAAACGCGCAACCTCGTTCGGCAGCTCAGCAACCGCCTGATCACTGATCACTCGCTCACTGATATTTCTAAGACGCAAGATCAAACTCTTTTCTAACTTCATCGGACGGTTTAACATAACTGTAACTTAAAATCATGAAGCAATTGAACCAACGTCGATCATTTCTGGGTAAAATGGCCGCCGCCAGCGCTATTCCACTCATGCCATCTTTCCTCAAGCCGGAGGCCAATCTGGACTGGATACCCAAATACAAAAACGCCCTAGCCCCTTCCTCATCCTTAGTGCAGGATGAGACTTTCTGGTATCAGATTAAGAACATGTACTCCTCCTCACCCGGAATCCTCAACCTCAACAATGGAGGTGTAAGCCCTCAACCCCTCATCGTACAGGAAGCATTTGAACGATATAATAAGATGTGTAATGAAGCTCCATCGTATTATATGTGGCGCATCCTCGACCAAGGCCGCGAACCTCTTCGCCAACGCCTTGCTGAGTTTGCAGGAACCTCTACGGAAGAACTGGCCGTGGTCAGGAATGCCAGCGAAGCACTCGAAACGGCCATCTTCGGCCTTCGATTAAACCGAGGTGATACAGTGGTCTTGTCCAGACTCGATTATCCTAATATGATAAATGCCTGGAAACAACGGGAACACCGAGATGGCATTGTGCTCAAGTGGGTCGAGCTGGATTTGCCAAAGATGAACAATGATCAGATAGTGGAAGCTTTTGCTGCACAAATCACACCTGATGTCAAGATCGTCCATATAACGCATTTAGTCAATTGGAACGGCCATATTCTTCCTTGCCGCCGGATTGCAGATCTCGCTCATGCGATTGGTGCAAAAACAATTGTAGACGGAGCGCATTCATTCGCACATATACAGTATGCCATACCAGATCTCGGTGCTGATTATTACGGTACCAGTTTGCACAAATGGCTATGCGCTCCATTTGGATCTGGCCTGCTCTACGTGAAGAAGGAAAACATAGCAATGTTGTATCCACACTTGGCTAACGGCGAGCCGGAAAGCCCAGATATACGTAAGTTCGAATCATTGGGTACCAGGTCATTTGCCATCGAGCAAGCCATTGGCCAGGCACTTGATTTTCAATATTCGATAGGAAACCAGCTAAAGCAGGAACGATTACAATACCTCAAGACCTATTGGACGGATGCTGTGAAAGACCATCCCAAAATCCATATCAATACCGATACAAATGCTGACAGAAGTTGCGCCTTATGCATCGTCAATATGGACGGCCGTAAACCTACTCAACTTGGAGAAGCACTTCATCATCAGTATAAGATTCACACGACCGCAATTGAGTATGAAAATGTACAAGGCGTGAGAATTACCCCTCATGTTTATACCGTCACAGCAGATCTCGATCGACTTGTGTCAGCATTGTTCACCCTTGCGGATTCTTGACCCGGTATATCTCCTGGGCTTGCAAAACAATTGTGTCTTGAATTTTGTGCATATCGGACACAGATCACTATTTTTTCATTTTTCACTTACTTGGTTGGTGAGTTTGCCGAACCATCAAAGGCCCCCTCTATACGGGACGATCATGCCATATTGAAGTTCCGAATTGGAGCTTTTTTTTACCTGCGCAAACCAGGTTTCAAAATACTTTGCAACTTTTTTACGCTTAGCCTCATTCATTGGATTCGGGGCTTTATACACCCTTGATATGATCGTTTCTTCAGAAGCCAGAAAGTTTTTTAAAATTTCTCCTGACCTTTCATTGTAATACTCCCCCTGGTATATTCTGTCCAGGTTGTGTGTCATTTTTTCTGGTCTGGTTTCTCGGCGATAGCTCGCACTGACCACATTGCAATAGTCAAAATCATAAGGTATCAAAATATAATAGCTTGCCATGGAATCGTAAAACAATTTGGCATTACGTGACATGATAATACTCCAGTCCATGTTGCCAATTAGAAAATTAAAGGCTGCAGCGTTGCTGTAAGTTTGAAAATGCAGTGAATCGGGTGAGACATTATATATTTTCTTTTCTACAATGCCGAGCCTGTTTGTTATGTCTTCGTCAGGTTCAAGAAAGAAGCCTGTTGATGAGATTTGATTTCCGGGATTTTGCTCATCATTGTAAATAACCGTAAGCCAAATGGTGCGATAGGCGTATGGGGTAAGTGTCTCATATACTTGGTAGCAAAGCCGCTCTTCCTGCAGATTTTCCTGGCCTTCCGGCGTTTCAAGACAATGGGTGACTAGTTTAATTTCATCCACGTCGTTCAATTTTAATTTGCGAAGGGTAGATTTTTTAAAATTGAGTAGAAGTGGAGGCATGGAGCACTTCATACGTCTGAATTTTCCTCTTAGATTGAGTTTTATTTCTTCATCATCCAGCAGCACTCCATTTTTACTGACGATCGAGATTCGTGCCTCTATTTCCTCCTGATTGGTCCGGTACATCGAGTCAAAAGGGTAGGTGAGCGTGATCTTTACCTCCTCAAGCCCATACAGGGCTTCAAACAAGGAGCCGGATATCTGCCCGATCCCTTCTATCGTAATAGAGCATATAAGGAGGATTGTAATTCGAATCAAACGCATATCTTACTGTTGTAAGGCCTCAAAATTCGCAAGAATAAATGGCTAGGAGGTAAAATTATTGTTAACATTTCGAAATGCAAAATTAGTTTTGTGTTATGGTACCTGGTTTTCGGCTTTGTTGCTTGCTCCTTTTTACACCATTTTACGCTCAAGCCCAGGCTATTGAGAAGCCCACGAATATTATCCTGGTGATAGGCGATGGCATGGGATTAGCACAGATTGCATTAGCAGAATACCTCTACCGACCGCCCTCTCCTTTAGCACAAATGGAGGTCATCGGATTGCAAAAAACGCATTCTGCAACACATCTCGAGACTGATAGCGGAGCTGCCGGAACAGCCTTAAGCTGTGGAGTCAAGACTTTTAATGCCGCCATTGGTGTAGCTGCAGATAGCTCATCTGTCAAGTCTATTTTGGAGATGGCCAGGGACAAAGGCATGAAAACGGGTTTTGTTGTCACTTCTTCTGTTGTTCATGCTACACCGGCTGCTTTTTATGCACACGTGACCTCAAGAGGGTCATATGAGGAAATTGCCGCCCAGCTGGTAGCTGCAGGCGTAGATGTTTTTGTAGGTGGTGGAGAAAAGTATTTTTCAGATCGGTATTCAGATGGTTTTGACCTGATCGAATCATTAAAAAGAAAACAATACGAGGTAATACGCCTGCATGATCAGTTCAGTCGAGTCAGGTTTGATGGGATAAGGAAAGAAAATAAAATAGCCTGTTTTACCTCTATGGAAGATCCTGTCCGGGCAACAATGGGCAGATCTTATCTTCCCTGGATGGTGCTCGAAGCCGTAAATGCGCTTGAAAAGCGTTCGGATAAAGGTTACTTTTTAATGGTTGAAGCCTCCCAGATTGATTGGGCTGCCCACGCTAATGACCAGGAATGGCTTGCGCTTGAAATGCAGGATGCCTATTCCATGCTGGAAGGACTGCTCAAGAAAGTCAAAGAAGACGAAAACACGCTTTTGATCATCACAGCAGATCACGAATGCAGCTACATGAGTCTGCAAGGCAAAAAATCCCCACGCGTTGATTTCGGCAACAAAGTTCATTCCTCCCAGATGGTTCCTGTTTTTGCCCTGGGCCCAGGTGCTGAGGAGTTTCTCGGTATTTACGAAAACACACAGATATTCGAAAAAATGCAGATGCTGCTTGACCTGGGCGATTGGAAACCCTAGACGTTTAAAAGAGTAAGACGGTGAGAATGTAAGACAATGAGATCCGTAGGGTTTGGATTTTAGTTTAAAAATATTGTAATGACGCAATTAATATCGTCACTACAATATTTTTAGATTGCACACATTACCTTTGCCCACCTACTTTCTTACATCTTACCATAATACTTCCTCATCCCCGGATCACTTGCGCTGATGGCAAACAGAAAATTTAATATTGCATTTAGCACCATTGGCACTATGCCTTTTGCCCTTTTTGTCCGGATGGTATTGATGTACAAGGTTTATCCTCGTTATTATTTCAGATGCATTGTAGCAGGAATAGTCAGTTTGCTTTTGGAGCCCTTTCGCTGGTTTGAATTACTTATCTATTCAAGGAAGGTGTCAAAGACTCAGCTACCAACATCACCGGTTTTCATTCTTGGTCATTGGCGCAGCGGAACCACACTTTTACATAATGCGATGGCACAAGACAAGCAGTTTGCTTTTATCAATACGTACCATAGTGTTTTTGTAAATCAGTTTTTTGGAAGCCGATGGCTTTTTAAACCCCTGATGCGTTTGCTCATGCCTCAAAAAAGACCGGCCGACAATGTACTATTATCCACAGCGCTTCCACAGGAAGAGGGTATTGCACTCTCGAATATTGATTCATTTGCTTTTTATAATTTTTTTTATTTTCCTCAAGATTGGAAAGTTATTTATGCTCGCTTCATCAGTGGAAAATCATCCTCGTCAACAGAGCTGGAAGCTTATAGCCGGCGTTATAAAAAACTGATTGCACAAGCCCTGTTGGAATATAACCGTAAGGAGTTTATTTCAAAATTCCCTCCTAATACAGGCAGCATAAAGCATCTCTTGAAAATGTTTCCTGACGCTAAGTTTATTTATATTTACCGTAATCCTTTAAAGGTCTTCCATTCTACGTTAAACTTCTTTGAGACTACCCATGAAGCCTTAAAACTGCAGCCGTTTAGCAGGCCTGACTTTGAAGAAATGGTTTTTGAACTCTATGAAATGATCATAAAAGATTATGAAGAGCTCAAGTCACTTATACCGCAAAATAACCTGGTGGAGATTCGCTATGAGCTTTTCGAAAGTGAACCGCTTAAGGGATTGCGCGAAATTTACCAATCGCTTAACCTGACCGGATTTGAGGAGTCAGTGGCTGCATTCACAGCCTATTTGGACACGCAAAAAAGATTTGAGAAAGCGAATCACCCATTTGATTTAGAGGAAGCAAAACGAATTCAAGAGCGATGGGGTTTCGCAATGCATTTGTATGGATACGACACTAGACTTTGATGGTTGGTGGGTACAGGAAAGCAGACGCCATTCCTTTTTTCCAAAATCTTTTTAAGCTTTAGCGGATTTGTAACAAATGTAACCATGCCCCATAGAGCTTTCTACCCATCTTTGCATCAACAAAATAGCAATTATGACAAAGACAATAGTTATCGATGTACGCACACCTGCCGAGTTTCAGGGCGGTCATGTTGCCGGAAGTATTAATATTCCGCTCCAGGAAGTACCAAAGCGGGTAGAAGAAATCAAGAAGATGCGCCAACCCTTTATCCTCTGCTGTGCCAGTGGAAACAGAAGTGGACAAGCTGCGCTCTATCTGAAAAACTTAGGTATAAAATGTGAAAATGGTGGTAGCTGGAGGGACGTTAACTAAAAAATGATGCTTCGGCTTCGCGCAGCAACTGGAGAAAGAGAATTGCGAGTAGTTCCAATATCATAAGCCCATAAGCTTATAAGCCCATAACTTCCTTAAACAAATAAAATGATCGCATTCCTAAAAAGTCTCTTTGGTATGGGACCGGCTACTGATTTCAAAGAGCTGATGAAAAAAGGCGCACAGATTATTGATGTTCGAACCAAAGCGGAGTACCAACAAGGCCATATCAAGAGTTCGGTCAATATACCCTTGAACAATTTGTCGAACCATTATGCCAAACTGAAAAGGGAC
>JBBRDL010000121.1:0-11653 GCA_038203965.1 Chitinophagales bacterium
CCTTGCCCTCCGCTCCTCGCTCCCTGCTCCTCGCTCCTTGCTCCTTGCCCTCCGCTCCTTGCTCCCTGTTCCCTGCTCCCTGCTCCTTGCTCCCTGCTCCCTGTTCCCTGCTCCCTGCTCCTTGCTCCCTGCTCCCTGCTCCTTGCCCTCCGCTCCTTGCTCCTCGCTCCTCGCTCCTTGCCCTCCGCTCCTTGCTCCTTGCTCCTTGCTCCTTGCCCTCCGCTCCTTGCTCCTTGCTATTTCAGACCTCCCACAAAACCCATCAGGTCTTTGATATTATAATGGAGTTTTCCATTCACCTTCACTACAGGCATAGTGACACTATTGCCGGTGAAACCTCCGTCACGAAGATTTTTCCACATATCAGGTACTTCAGGAGAACCCCCATTGACATCCACTTCTACAAAGGCAATCCCTTTCGCATTCATTTCTTTCTTGACAGTGGAGCAACGACCGCATCCTGCCTGGGTGTAAACGATAATAGGTGCTGATGACAATTCAGATTTTATTTCCGGTGCTTTGACAATAGATGGTGAAGAGGTAATGGGGGCTTCCGTTTTTGCAGGTGCTGTTGTTTTGGACTCTTCTCCAGCATATTCCGTAAAAGCAACTTCGTAGCCATAGGACCAGCCTTCTCCAGGCTTTGGAACAATGGTAGCCATCTCTTTCATGAATCCCGCCGGAACAATCGCTTCAACCTTGGTGGATGGAGTAACGTCCATGCCTTGCGCAGTGACATTTAAAGTCACGAGATAGGATACCTTTCCAGTATTTCTTGCAAATACAATATTTTTATTTCCATCCTTTTTTTCAAAGACTTCAATGTCTTTTTGCTGGGCGATACCAGAGGTAAGGATCAGTAAGGAAGCTATAAGTGAGACACAAAACCTCATAAGACTAAAATTTTACCAAAGGTAAAAAACGAATGAAAGCCATTTTAGTTGTTTGTCGTCTTAACAAGATGTTTAATCAAATAGCTAACAGCTATCAGCCGTCAGCTATCAGTCTAACTGCTCCCTACCCTTTGCTCCCTGCTCCCTGCTCTTTGCTCTTTGCTCCTTGCCCCGTCCAGATTTTTTTACAAAATCTGTCTCCCCTGTGTTCCTCCACTTCGTTGCTTTCAGCAACATGGCTCCGAAAACCCCGGGGTTAATAGTTGACGCTACTAGTTGAAAATTTCCACTGCTCCTTGCTCCTTGCTCCTTGCTCCTTGCTCCCTGCTCTTTGCTCCCTGCTCCCTGCTCCCTGCTCCCTGCTCTTTGCTCCCTGCTCCCTGCTCCCTGCTCTTTGCTCCCTGCTCAATGTTCATCATGTGCATGCGATTGATAATCCGTCACCAGTTTTTGTTGGATTTCAGAAGGCACCTGCTGGTAATCGGCCAACTTCATAGAAAACTTTGCTTTACCCTGCGTGAGTGATCTGAGGGTTGAGGAATATTCATGTAATTCAGCGAGAGGCACCCGCGCAAGGATTTTCTGATAATGGCCTTCACGTTCCATCCCCATAATAATAGCTCTTCTTGTCTGCAGATCTCCCATTACATCGCCCATGACTTCATCCTGACAAAGGACCGATACATCGTAAATGGGCTCTAGCAATTGGGGCCCTGCATGTTGAAAAGCTGTTTTAAAGGCCATCGTTCCTGCGAGCTGGAAAGCCATATCATTTGAATCAACAGGATGCATCTTACCATCATAGATACACACACGTATATCCCTGCAATGCGATCCTGTCAATGGCCCCTCAGTCATTTTATTCATGACGCCTTTTTTAAGGGCATTGCTAAATTTGGAATCAATAGAGCCACCGACAATACACCAATAAAAAGCAAGGGTTCCTCCCCAGGGAAGTTTTTCATATTCACGATGACGGACATTCAGCCCATCAGGATCATTCATACCTTCGTGATATGGTTCGATACGCATATGCACCTCTGCAAACTGTCCTGCACCTCCGGTTTGTTTTTTATGCCTGTATACTTCATTGGCTACCTTGGTGATGGTCTCCCGGTAAGGAATTTTAGGCGTATCAAAATTCATGGAGATTCCATATACCTTTTCGATACGGGATTTGATCAGATCGAGATGTAGTTGTCCCTGCCCATGAATTAACATTTGCTTTAGTTCGGCAGAATGTTCTAACAATAAAGTAGGATCCTCTTCATGGGTGATATGAAGAGCTTTAGCAAGTTTTTCAATGTCTGTTTTATTGGTGGTGGAAACGGCTACCCTGATGCGCGGCTCGGGAAAATGAATTTCTTCCACGCCTGATTCCACGCCTTTTGCAGTAAGCGTATTGTTCGTATGGCTTTCCTTGAGCTTAACCGTGACACCCAGGTCACCTGCTTTTAATTCATGGACTGATTCCCGGTTCTTTCCTTCTGAGACGTAAATCTGTGAGATGCGCTCATGATTGGTATTGGCCTGGTTGATTAAATCATCTCCCGGCCTCAGCGTACCGGAATATACTTTGAAATAAGAGACATTTCCCACCTGAGGTTCAGAGATCGTTTTATAGATAAAGATTCGTGTCTGTCCTGTGGCATCCGGTTTTATCGGATCTCCATTAGTGCTCAATGGTTGAGGTCGATCGGCCGGGGAGGGTCCGATGTCATTGATAAATCCCATGATGCGGCCACTTCCCATATTGAGTTTGCCGGAAGCACAGAAGACAGGAAAAATCTGTTGGTTGGAAAGTGCTATGTTAAGGCCTCTGGTCAATTCTTCTTCACTGAGATTACCTTCATCAAAATATTTCTCCATGAGGCTTTCATCATTTTCTGCGGCCGCTTCAACCAATACCTGATGCATAGCTTGTGCAAGGCCTACCTCGCGCTCAGGAATTGCTTTTTTTTCAGGTTTGCCACCATCTTTTGGAAAGACATACATTACCATCCGTAAGGCATCAACGATGGTGTTAAATCCACTACCTGTCTGAAGAGGATATTGAAATGGAATGGCTTTAGGACCAAACCTGGATTTGATTTGTTCAAGGGTAGTATCAAAGTTTGCTTTATCATGATCAAGCTGATTGATCACAAACAAACAAGGGGTTTCAAATTTTTCGATATACTCCCACAGGAGTTCCGTACCTACTTCAACTCCGCTCGAAGCATTGACTATCATTACGGCTGTATCTGCGACTTTGAGGGAAGAAATCACTTCGCCGACAAAATCATCATATCCCGGTGTGTCAATGATATTGATCTTGTTTCCCCGCCACTCCACATGCATGAGTGAACTGAAAAGTGAGTTGCCTCTTTCCTGTTCTATTTTTGTATAGTCAGAGGCAGTATTCTGGCCTTCGATGGTTCCTCTTCGGTTGATGGCTCCGGACTCAAACAACATGCTTTCAACAAACAACGTTTTTCCGGAGCCGCTATGGCCGAGCAAAACAACATTACGGAGATTTTTAGTGTCAAAACCCATTAGTAGATTCTTTTTAGATGAGTTGATTATTTCATTTCGTCACATGAAATCCGGTTGGAGATCATGCAATCAAATTAGGACTAAGATTTAACTTAAGGAAACGAAATGGTAAAATTGGAATAGAACAGAATTCATCTAGATAAGATGATAATGTGTAATGTACACATTATTAGGTAGGTTAGCAATTACATTAAGAAAATAAATATCTGAAATTCAATTTGCAACCTCCATGGAAGGTTTATCGCAAGATATCAACACCTCAGAAGTCAGATACCAGATACCAGATGCATTTCCCAGTCAAATAATACAGCCTTCTACTGCATATTTTCATACTCACGCCTCACGCCTCACGCCTCACGTCTCACGTCTCACGTCTCACGTCTCACGTCTCACGTCTCACGTCTCACGTCTCACGCCTCACGCCTCACTCCACCTCCAGCTTATACCCAACCCCTTTCAGGGTTTTGATAAACCGATCTCCAACTTTTTCCCTCAGTTTTGAAATATGGACATCAATGGTTCTGCTCACGATTGGAACGGAATATCCCCAGACCTTATGAAACATCTCTTCCCGGGTAAATACTTTTCCTGGTTGTGATGCCAGGAGCATCAATACTTCAAATTCTTTCTTGGCGAGGGTGATGACTTCATCATCTATGGTTGCCTGATAACTGCGTGGATCGATCTTTAAAGCGCCGAAATCCAACATGGAAGACGAATTGGCTTCGGGTCGTGAGGATTCTTTTCTCCGCATGAGAGCTTTAATCCGCGTTAATAGTAATCTTGGCCTTATGGGCTTCTGAATGTAGTCATCAGCGCCTGCTTCTAGTCCTGCAATCTCGCTGTATTCTTCGCTGCGGGCTGTGAGAAAGGCTATAATAGTATCCTTGAGCTTTGGGTTCTTCCGGAGTTCATAGCATGTTTCGACTCCATCGATACCAGGCATCATAATATCCAGGAGGATCAGATCAGGAGTATCCTGATCAGCAAGTTTAATGGCGTCTTTGCCATTGGAGGCCTGAATAGTGTCAAACCCGTTTCTGGAAAGATTGTAATGAAGAAACTCGAGGATATCGGGTTCGTCATCGACGATGAGCACTTTGATCTTGTTGTCCGTCATATCCGTAGGGATTGCTAATAGGGAGTAAGGTAAGGCAGGCTGTGAATTAAACATGCACAAATATCAGAAGAATCTGCCATGTAACTGTTTACCGATCATTACAGGGCTGAACCAATGTAATCTTTTTGGGTATACATCAAATAGTGATGTCAAGAGAATGTAAAGTTCGGCTTGCTGTAAATAATGAAATTTTTCAATTAGCAGCAATAGAGTGTAAATTAAAAGTAAAATAATGAATGATATCGCCTGATCGAATTAACGAAATGTTGAACTCATAAATGCTAGTAGCCCCAATCATCGCAGGTAATTTTGCACCATTAAATAATAGTGTTGATTTCTCTCGAAATGACAATCTAAAAACAAGATTTTATGAAAGTTTTACTTATTCTCTTTTCTTTTTTCATTGGATTAAATGTCTTTGCCCAAACCACCGTTTCCATTTCGGATGCAGACCTGGTTGGTGGTCAGACCTACAATTGGACAAACAACAATACGTATCTTCTTGACGGATTAGTGTTCGTTGAAGAAGGAGGAGTACTCAACATAGAAGCGGGTACAGTGATTAAATTCACTGACCGTGCTGATGTAGGTAATCCTTCTGCCCTGATCATCACACGCGGTGCCAGGATATATGCAGAAGGTACGGCTGAACTACCTATTATCTTTACTTCACAAAATGATGATGTCAACGATCCTTCAGACTTAGGTCCGACGGATAATGCCTTATGGGGTGGATTGGCTCTTCTTGGAAAAGGTATCACCCAGAAAAATGGGAATGCACAAGCTAATCTTGAAGGGATTGATCTATCTGAAGTAAGAGGCACCTATGGCGGTAATGACAATGCGGATAATTCAGGCGTGCTTAAATATGTATCCATCCGCCATGGTGGACGTCAGATCGTTTCCGGAAGTGAGTTGAACGGATTATCTCTTGCTGCTGTGGGTAGTGGTACTACACTTGAGTATATAGAGATATATGCCAACTCTGATGATGGTATCGAATTTTTTGGTGGTGCAGCTAATCTTAAGTATGCTGTTGTAGCTTTTGCAGAAGACGATTCTTATGACTGGGATGAAGTTTATACAGGCAAAGGTCAATTCTGGTTTTCGATCCAGCGTCCTGACATCGCTGATTCAGGAGGTGAGTTGGATGGTACAACACCGGATGATCTTACTCCATATTCCAATCCAACAGTATATAACTGGACACATATCGGGGCGGGTCCTGGAGCTATAGCATCAAATCCTTTGGGATTGTTGTTACGCGCAGGTTCAGCAGGAACAATCGCTAATTCGATCATCACAGAGATGAAGAATAAAGCGATTGAAGTACAAGATAAAGATGCAGGCACAAATGATGCACATCAGAAACTGATCAGTGGAGAATTGAAGTTGCCAGGAATTCTTTTCTGGGCAAACGGATCCAATACGACACTTGATGCATCATCGACAGGGATCATACGTGTGACATCAGGCCAACCAAATCAGGATGATCCGGATGCCTCAGACCTGATCGGCCACCTGATAGCTAATAATAGTACAATAGCTAATCCGGGAATACGCCAGATCAGTAGAGAACAAGATGGTAAACTGGACCCACGTCCAACATCTTCAGGTGCTGCCTATACAAATCCTGGAGCAGCATATCCTGCCGGTGATTTATTTTTTACAGAAGTCGATTTCGCAGGTGCTTTCAGCGCTGTAGCTGACGAATTATGGGTATCAGGCTGGACCACTCTCGAGCGTAATGGTCACCTTGGCCTTGTGGTAGGTGTGAATGAGATAGAAGATAAACAGTTGGCAACAATGGTTAATATCTATCCGAACCCAGTCCTCAATGGAACTGATCTTCAGATTGAATCGCACATCAGCGAACCGATACAAATTTCATTGTTCAATAGCGCCGGGCAGTTGATTTCCTACCAGGAGGGAAATGCATCAGGTAGATCTTCAATAAAAATGAGTTCACTGTCTAATGGCCTGTATTATGTTAAGATACTGACCAGGGATGGTAGATTTTATACCTCTAAGATCATTTTAAATTAATATAAAGAGAATACATGCAATGCAGAAGGAATCGATATCCCTTCTGCATTGCTTTTTGATAATAAAATTCTAATGCAAAACGTATGATTGACGTATTCAAGTTAAAACATATTATTCTATACGCTATACTCCTATGGAGCGGAATAGCCACAGCACAAAAAGGTGTGCTAACAGGTAAAATATTTGACAAAGCATCCGGTGAGACCCTTATCGGCGCCATTCTTGAAATCAGAAAAGATGGGGTGAGGGTGACCGGTACTGCTACAGACATTGATGGAAACTACCATGTCGAAGTTGATCCGGGGACATACGATCTTGCCATCAATTACCTTTCTTATGCTCAACTAATTATTTCCGGTGTGGATATCGCTTCGAAAGAGGTCAATACGCTTGACATCTCAATGGAGTCAGAAACGCAATCGCTGGAAGAGGTGGTCGTAAGGGCAGAAGCTATACGTTCTACTGAGGTAGCTTTGATTGCTCTGCAGCGAAATGCTTCAGGTATTCAGGATGGTATTTCATCTCAGCAAATTCGTCGTACCGGGGGTTCAAATGCTGCTGATGCTATACGACAAATGCCTGCCGCTGTAATCCAGGACGGACGATTTATTGTGATCAGAGGTCTTGGCGACCGCTATTCTATATCACAACTTAATGGAGTGACGTTGCCAAGTACAGATCCTTACAGGAATAGCTCCAGTCTGGACTTAATTCCAAACCAGATCATTGATAACATCATATCGATTAAAACCTTTACACCAGATTTGCCGGGAAATTTTTCAGGTGGGCTTGTCAATATCAATACGAAGAGCATTCCGGACAAGTTCACCCTGATGATTGAAGCTACTACTTCTTATAATTCAGAGTCATCACTCATCAATAATTTTCAGAAACATGCTGAAGGTGGAAAGTATGATTGGCTGGGCTTTGAAGATGGCAGCCGTAATCAGCCAGCTATCCTCTTAGATGCGGACAATCGAAATCAGTTGTCCACAAGTACGTATCTGCAGGCTCGTCAACCCGGAAATGAAGATGTGACAAGTTTATTTAATGAGTCTGCTAAAGGATTAAGCAACTCTTTTGTTCCTGAAATAGCCAAATCACCATTAAACACGGGATTGAACCTGGCAGTTGGACATAGATTCCCGATTTTTAAAAAGGATTTTGGATTTACCTTTTCACTGAATTATGCCAATAATTTCCAGCATTACGATGGTGGAGATATCGGAACCTATATTAATACAAATACTGATTTTCTTTTTGGATATCAGCGACTCAAGGAAAGCAAAAGTGTTCAGAACCCCACCCTTGGAGGACTTTTTAATTTAGCATTTAAGTTATCCGAAAATCACATCCTAAGTGGTAATGTCATCTTTAATAATGACGCTGAAATCGTGGCCAGAAGCCAGACCGGAGATTTTCTTGGACAAGTTTCTAATAGTGCAGCTGCATTCAATACCAAAACTGTAGAATTTCTGCAGCGGCAGGTGTCGAATTTTCAGTTTGGTGGCAGACACCATTTTCCTTCCCTGAAGAGTATCCAGGTAGACTGGAACCTTTCTGCACTAAAGTCTTTCCAAAAGGAGCCTGACCTACGCTATTTTGCCTATACCACCGAATGCGAGGACCTGGGTAACGGAGAAGAGAACTGTGACTACTATATGAATAATGCAGAGTACGCTTTCCCGTATCATTTTTTCAGAAAGCTGGAGGACAAAGGATATGAAGGCAAAATAGATATTACGATCCCTTTTGTGAATGGAAAAAATCTGTCAAATACGAATTCCGTGAAAGTAGGAGGATTCTATTCCAAAACAGAACGGGACTTTGAGGAATACAGATACCAACTTAACAATGGTGGGATTCCGTCCAATCTTAATTTTACCACCTTCGAAGGGGATTTTGATGCCTTCTGGGATCTGAATAATTTTGGTATCCTGGACACTACATATAAAAGTGATGGTTCTGTACAACGCTACGTTACAGGATACCATTATGTAAACCAGATTAATGCCCGTAATTTTTATACCGGTGAAAGTGCAGTAACAGCAGCGTATGCAATGCTTACGTATAATCTGACCAGATCACTTAAGGTCATAGGTGGGGTGAGAATGGAAACCACAGATATTGAGGTGGTCAGTCAGGATTCTACAGTTGCAGCAGGTAAAATAAACCAGACCGATTTCCTCTATTCTCTTAATGCTATTTATGCCCTTTCCGAAAATTCCAATATCAGAGTAGCCGCCTCAAAGACCCTGGCGAGACCAAATATGAGGGAGCTTGCTCCTTTTGTTCAATTCGATACCAAAAACGGATTTTTCAATGTGGGAAACCCTAATCTGCAGCGTACCCTAATTCAGAATTATGATGTGCGGTATGAAATCTATCCGAGACAAGGTGAGCTCATAGCCTTAAGCGCTTTTTACAAGATATTCACTGATCCTATTATCAGGGCGTTCAATCCAAGAGCCACCATCCCTGAGTTATCGTTTATAAATGTGGATGAAGCTGTAGTGGCTGGTGTCGAGTTGGAGCTAAGAAAGGAACTTAGTTTTATAACACCTTCGTTTAAAAATATATTCTTTAATACAAATATTGCGCTTATCCATTCTGCCTATGATATCCCAACAGAGGAGGTAGAAAATTCGCAAAATATTGATCCGGAATATGATCAGACCACAAGGCCATTTCAAGGTCAGGCGCCATATGTGGTCAATGCCATTTTATCGTATATCAATCCTGAATCAGGGTTGGAGATCGCCTTATCCTATAATGTATCCGGCCAAAAGCTTTACAATATTTCACTGTTTGCAACTCCGGATGTTTACGAACAACCTGTTTCGTTGCTGAACCTGAAGTTTGGTTTACGCTTTGCCAAACACTTTCAGGCCAGTGTGACAGCAAGAAATATACTGAATTCAAAAAACCTGAAAACAAATACATTTCATGGCGTCGATTACATTGCTGAGTCTATTCCTCTTGGCAGAACTATTGGGTTAAGTATATCATACCAGATCAGATAAAATCAATGAATGAGATAAGTCAACATAGCATTAATTAAGTAGTCACAGGAATAGTTCAGCCAGGTTTGCTATTATGGCAGATGAGGTTTTGGCGAAGTCCTGAATTTCAGATTTGGCATTAGATTTTTTTATTATCGGAGCCCCGGGATTCATTTTGATTCCGGGGTTTTTTTATGGGAGAGAGACCAAATCCGGAAAATGAATTACAATAGTGAGATTTTTAGTTCGTTTATTGTGTTGTCATGCCTATGAAGAATCGTCATAAATCCGTTGTAGAAAGTAAAAGCCGCACCAGTGGAAGAGTAGTCTCTTTTATCTTGCATGCACTGCTTTTGCTAGTCCTTTTCCTTCCGATCTTCGCTATGAAACCACCGGAGGAGCCAACCAAAGAAGCGCTGGTCATACAATTTGATTATCCTTATAATCAATATGTTAAGCCCGAAGTTGAAAAGTTTGAGGAACCGGAAAACACCGATATGGCTTCAAAAATGTCGGGTAGTGAAACTGGCGGCAGCCCTGCCGATGAGGAGCCAATGCAGTCAAGACCTCAGGAAGCAGCCCCCTCCAGACTTTCAGCACCTTCGGTGCCAACTGTCATGAAGACAAGCAGTGCGCTACGCACAGATATAGGAGAGATTCCGCTACCTACCCCTAATATCGTTAAACAGCAAGCGTGGCAGTCGGTCAGCGATTATAATTCCTACGAAAGTGATGGTGTAGAAGAAATGAAAATGATAGATTGGTCGGACGGTAGCTTTGGCGAGGTAGCAGGTTCAGGTCCCGGAGATGGAGATGATGACTCTGATATCTGGAGTGATGGTTTTGGCACAGGCACCGGCGGAACGGGTGGACAAGGCGGAGGAACTGGCAGTCAGAACGGAGTTGGATCAGGCCCCGGTGGAGGCACAGGAGCAGGAAGTGCAGGCAAGAATACAGGAGTCGGTCAGGATGGTAATGGACTTCAGTGGGGTGTTGGACTTGATGGCTTGCTCAACAGGAAATTGGTTCAGCGGGCAAACGTCGGCAGACTAGCCATTAAAGAAGGTAAAGTGAGCGTTTTTATCTGCGTAGACAGAACCGGTAAAGTTATATCCACCAAGTACGATGTAGCCGGGTCTACCCTGAAAGACCCTGCCTTTATTGCAAAGGCTGAAGCGTGTGCTTCCTCTTATGTATTTGCACCTGATATGGTGGCACCTGAAAAGCAATGCGGGAAGCTTTCCTTCATATTCAAAATAAAATAGGGAAATTCCTCAATTAAGTTAAAAATAGATACGGACAGGTCGCGACTTGTCCGTACCTATTTTATAGTTTTTGGCAATAGCTCCGCATTGCAATTAAATCGCGGCGATAACCTCCATCTCCAATAGCACACCATAGTGCAGTTCCCCGCAGGGTATCACAGCCCTGGCCGGTCGATGGTTTCCCAAACATTCAGCATAAACCCGGTTTATTTCAGGCCAATACGAGCTATTGGGTATATAAATAGTAGCTTTTAAGATCTTGTCTAGGCTGGATCCTGAAGCAAGGAGAATTTCGCCAATATTAGTGATCACCTGTCGGATCTGAGCTTCGACACCGCCTTCTACAACTTTCCCTGAAACCGGGTCAATTGGTAATTGGCCTGAAACGAAGATCAGGCCATTATGGGTGATGGCCTGGCTATAATGCCCTGCGGGGGTAGGTGCCTTGTCTGTACTTATTTTATTCATCGATTAAACCTTATAAATGAGCTTATTAAATAGGGATTTGTAGTAAAATTATCTTAACCAATTGAACAATAGGTATCTTTGCACCGTTTTTGTAAAACATTAAAGCAAAAAAAACTTAATATCATGCAGGATCAAATGGTTGAGCAACAATTGAAGTACAAAGTAAAAGATATAACCCTGGCCAAATGGGGCCGGTTGGAGATTGAACTGGCCGAGGCTGAAATGCCTGGTCTGATGGCTCTTAGAGAGCAGTATAAAACGAATAAACCACTTAAAGGAGCACGGATTGCAGGCTGTCTTCACATGACGATTCAGACCGCTGTT
>JBBRDL010000122.1:0-11590 GCA_038203965.1 Chitinophagales bacterium
CTCTGAGGCAATCTTAGCCATTTCCAGGTCCGATCGTCTGGTATAAGGGGTCCGACTTAATGGGTCCTTTTTCTTCGCCTTTTTCTTTGTATTTTCCATCCTGATAGCTTTTAAAGTGACAAGCTATTTCAGGACGAGACAACTAAAGCAGGTTATAAACACTGTAAAATATAGAACCGAAAAATGGTCACCTCTCCACAATGGAAACCTGAATCTGACCATTAAGATTGACGATACAGATTTCTGAAGTTGTGATTCCAGCAAAAAGTTTATCCATTCTAAAGGCACTTTCTGTATACAAGTTTCTGACCAGGAAGCAACTTACCCGCCTGGACATCGAAAAGCATAACAGTGCCCTGACTAAACACTGTCAGCCACTTTTGGAAGCTGAATGGATACGTGTTATGGATGCGACCAATTATGGCATTGGACATGTATACTATTTGCAAAAGAAAGGTTCCTTGTTCTTGTCCAAGGAATTAAAGATTGATATCCAACTGATCAACTTCTGTAAAAACACACCCAAACTCACCGCTCAAACTTTATTCCATAGAACAGGTGCTATTGATTGCCAGATAGAACTTTACCTGGCTTGTCAGGAAAACGAGGCTAAGATCATTTTTTATGACCGGGATATCGAGGTTTTGCGGAGTGTAAGAGGCTTGGAAAAGTTAGTCCGTAAAACTCGTATTCCGGTTTTAGACAATAGGCACATTGAACCAGATGCAATCTTTTTATTAGATACACCGAAGGGCCTAAAGCTCTTTTGCCTGGAATTTGAAAATGAAGATTATACCAAGAAGTCCTATCAAAAAGTAGAAGCTCATGTGCATGCCTTAAACCTGAAAAGTCCCTCAAAGAAGTACAAGCATGACAAAGCCCACAGGACACTTTTCATTTATAAGAATCCAGCCACAATGAAGGCAATTATGGAAAAGGTAAATGAGAACATTTCAGGTATTGGAAGCTGGTTCCTTTTCAAGACTTACGAAGAAGTTTTTTCTCCTGATTCCAAAAACTCAACCTGCGAAATGAATACAGAAAGAAGCTTTATGATCGGTTGGCGAACGGCAAATGGAGATAAAGCGGACATATACTAAGGGTCGCCCTAAAGCCGAAAAGCCCTCCGAAGAGGGCTATAATTTGCGGCGAGGACGGGATTCGAACCCGTGAATCCCTTTTGGAGATTGCCGATTTCTAAGGTCGGTGCTTTAGGCCTCTCAGCCACCTCCGATATACTCCACTAATTTAATATGTCGGAGAAGGTGATGAAATTGGATAACTATTGAACGACACACAAGGTTCAACGTAAGCTTAACTTATAAAAGCTAATTTTCAAAGAAAGGGCCACTTCGATCTCCCGAAGAAGAAATGGAGAGGTGAACCTCTCTATTAGTTTAATGCTGAAACCTTTTATAAAGAGCTGGTCTCCAAAGGTTCTTAGATTAACCCCTATTAATTCTTATTTGATAATCCCTTACCTTTGTAAAAGCACAGCCAAAAGTGGCTGCTTGCCGATTGCTTGCCGATTCTGATTGCCGATTGATGAAAAAGAAAAAGGGTCTACTTGCGTAAACCCTTGTCTGTGAAGCGCCCCCTCAAGGACTCGAACCTTGGACCTACGGATTAACAGTCCGGCGCTCTAACCAACTGAGCTAAGGGGGCAATTTGGGACGGCAAATATAGTGGTTTTTCCAATTAAGGGAAGCAAGTCCCTAAATTCCTTGAAATGTCTTGGTTTTCAAGCAGTTAAATTTTCAATAAATGACTGCACTATAGCATATTTGATGCTGTATCCTACTATTAGGGACTATGTAAATTCTTCTTTAAGTTGAGCCTCTTCCCTTGATTCTTTTCCCTAATTCATCAAATCCCCCTCCACATCCTATTTTTCCCAAACCACAGACCTGGCCAGCCATTCCGGCTCATAGGACATCCATTATTCCTTTCCCTGATCAATTAATACCCTTGTATGCTCATTCAGCTGCCTGACCTTGTCTTCAAAATTTCCAGCCAGTCGATTACGCAACAGATGCATGTTTATCAGCAGATCATCTAATTGATCAGGCAATGCGTCTGATAATATTTCCTTCAATCGTTTGGCAATCGTTGGCGATTTCCCATTGGTGGAAATACCCAGTTTGAGGTTTCCTTTTTGGACGATAGCACCCAGATAAAAATCACATAACTCCGGAGTATCCGCCACATTGACCAGCTTGCGCATACGTTTAGCATCCGCATGAATGGCCTTACTAATCTCACGGTCGTTGATGGCAATGATCACCAGATCTGCTGCATCGAGATCTGAAACCTGATAGGGTCTCTCGTGCAAAGTGATCGATGGCAGATCAGTGACGAATGATCGGATCTCAGGACTAATCGCCTTTGCTACCAGGGTAATATTGGTAGCCGGAGCGTTTCGAGCCACGGCTGAGAGCTTTTCCAATCCTACATATCCCCCACCAACGACTAATAACCGCAGACTTTCTAGCTTCAGAAAAACCGGAAAGAGATTATTTGTTTCCATTACCATTGATATTGTTCGATCCATTGTTTGGCATGCCTCGATGCATACGAGATAATAATACCTGCTCCGCTACGTGTCAGTGCTGCCCATGTTTCCATGTGAGCAGCCTCACGGTCCAAAAGGTTTTGCTGCACCATGGCTTCGATCGCTGCATATTCTCCACTCACATGATACGCTGCCAACGGCTTTAATGTTTGCTGTCGGAGAGATGCTATAATGTCCGTATAAAGCCCTGCCGGCTTTATCATCAGGATATCAGCACCCTCGCGATCATCACGGAGTGCACTTTCTATAGCTGCACCTGGATTAAAGGGCGATAGCTGGTATGTTTTTCGGTTTTGCAAACCAGGTGTATTGGGAGCAGAATGACAGGCATCCCGAAACGGTCCATACCATTGTGAGCTAAATTTGGCAGCATAGCTCATGATGCTGACATGATCATGATGAAATGCGTCCAACATAGACCGTATTGCGGCGATCCTTCCATCCATCATATCACTAGGCGCTATACAATCAGCTCCTGTATTGGCCAGTTGCGCAGCATACCTGGATAGGACTTCAATCGTCAGATGATTGATCAACCGGGAATGATCTGCATTTAGGATTCCACAATGACCGTGTGTCGTATAGCTGCACAGGCATACATCCGCAGCCAGCCAAATATCATTTTTAAATTGTCCTTTTATCTTTTTAATCAGGTTCTCCGCATAGCTAAAATCAAAATCCTTTTCTTTCCTGGAAGCAGGTACAGGGAACAGCAAAAATTTATGAATCCCGTTTTTAAGATCGCGTTCAATAGAAAAGAGGATGGAGTCGGACGTATCCACAGATACCCCATTCATCCCCTGAATTCTTCTTGGCTCAGTCAATGTCTCATCGGCAAACAACGGCTGAATAAAACTTTGATGCGTAAACTTTACAGTTGAGGTAAGCTCACGTATGTGAGCACTCGTTCTCAGACGACGCTGGGTAGCGGGATAGAATATTTTCTCCATTGTTCAAATGCTTTAATGTTTGGAAAGAGCAACGGAGTTATTCCTTGTTGCTTCAATAGAAATCCTGTCTCACCTGATGAGGCCATGTGAATGACTTGGTCTTTAAGTACATCCTTATATTGTAGATATTGGTGGATGCTGGTCCAAAAAATAATATCTGCCTGGCTTATCTCATATGCTAAGGAAAGATCCACTTTTGCGATGATGGTATACGTGGGGGTAACTTTCCAGCCTTTGGTTTGCCAATGTGACGCACCCGCTAAGTGAGTTATGACATCAACATCTCTTGCATCAATGTTGACCATAGGTTGTTTGAAAACCTTTTCAAGAGATTCAAGTCCGAAGGCATCGGCTGAGCCTTCTACCCAAAGCCCTCGCTTGGCTAATTCAAACCAGGATTTGGTGCCCGATGTCCATATCCGTTTCTGTCTAATTGAATCAAAAACGGTAGGCTGATGAATGGCTTTATAATTTGCGACATAGACAACAGGTTGGTCTATCCTCAACTCAGCCTTTGGATAGTCATAACTAAAAAAGCTGCCCATGAAATCTGTCGTGGTGAATATTGATTTATCCCCGATGTCGAGTACGGGCAGGTCAGTCCATTTACTAAAGGATCGTCCTTCCGAATCGATGCCGGCTGCATACATTACGTTTCCACCTGATGTACGAAAAGTCGTAACACCAAAGGGTTGCAGACACCCTGTTCCATATTTAAATGCCTCCTGCTTTTCATTGTAAGCCTCTTTAAATAAAGCTTCATTGTTTATAAGGCCAAGTAAAAGCTGCATTTCTTTATTTCCGGGATCGGCTTCAGCTACAATAGCTCCCTGACACGGGGCAGGCACACACTCCACCATAGGTAAAAACATCAGACGTTTTCCATGGAGCAATCCTCTGATCAAAGGGGCATCATCACTTCTTAGTAATCGATTGAGGCCTGCAGTCGCCAGAATGGTGGCATCAAAATCATGCTCATTTAATTGTTGAAGTCTGCTTTCCACGCTCCCACGAATAGATCGCACTTCGATGTGCAAAGAAGTTGATAATTGCGGGAGCGCCTTTTTTAAAAAAACAGTTGCCATGGCTTCCCTTCGCGGTGAACAGGTACCGATGATAATCTTCTTTCCCTCTCTTATCTTTTGTATAATCTCAGGATTGAATATGGCCACATCCCTTGGATCATCCCGGTCGACAACAGCAAACGCCGGGTGGCAAAAAAAATGAGGGGCACTCATATCTTTCAATGAATGCACTGCAATATCTGCCTCTCCAAGCTGGAGTGCCCGAAATATTTCTTCCGTAAAAAAGTCTGAGCCTTCCAGTGAAGACAAAGGAACAGAAAGCTCATTATCGCCACGACTGCGTCGACCTAGAATTTCAATCTGAATTCCCTGCACAACATTTTCTATTTTCTTTTTAACGATTTCAGCTTGCAATAAGCTGAGCCGACTGTCTCTGCAAATCAATCTTATGGTCTTCATACAAAACATTTTTTAAACTTTTCACCAATTGATGAATCTGATCGCGATTGTGCCTGGTGGTGATGATGATCCGTAAACATTCTTCGCCGATGGGTACTGTCGGATAATTCACGGGTTGCACATATATTCCGTCTTCATCCAATAATGTATCGGCTATTTCTTTACATCTTTTTGCATCACCAATGAGGATGGGGGTGATGTGCGAACCATTTTTTATATACCCGATATTTTCGTTGTCCAGTCGTCGGCGCAGATACCCTACCAGTTCGTGTACCTGAAGAGCGAAATCTGGTCTTTCCTGAATCAAACGGATACTTTTCTCTACGGCTGCGCAAATAGCCGGAGGAAGCGAAGTAGTGAATATAAATCCGCTGCCGAAGCTGCGTATAAAATCGGTGATGGTTTGGGATGCTGCTATATAACCACCAAACACGCCTATAGATTTCGCCAGTGTACCATTGATGATATCAATATGCTGTGCTAATGCTTCCTTTTCTAAAATCCCGGCGCCCGTTTTTCCGTAAAGTCCTATCGCATGCACTTCATCTGCATAGGTCATTGCTTTATATTTTTTGGCCAGCTTCACTATTTCTGCAATTGGAGCTATGGCTCCGTTCATGCTGTATACCGATTCGAAGACAATTAATTTGGGCTGGTCCTCGGGTATCAACTGTAGGACCTCCTCAAGATGCGCTATATCGTTATGCCGGAATAGGTATTTTTTATTGCCTGCTGAACGCATACCTTCTATGAGGGAGGCATGGTTGCGTGCATCTGATATAAAGATGAGCTCCGGAATGTGACGGCCTATGGTTTGTAGTGTGGTTAGGTTGGCGAGATAGGCGCTGCCAAACAACAATGAAGAAGGCTTATGATGCCAGTGGGCAATGGTTTCCTCGAGTGAATGATGATGATTGGTCGTACCGGAAATATTGCGGGTACCTCCACTACCGGTGCCACTTTGATGCACGACAAAAGATAATTTATTAATGACCTCCTCGTGTACACTTAATCCCAAATAATCGTTACTGCAAAAATTGATTGCCTCTTTTATCTGCCCATGTTTCTCATAATGAAATACCGGGAAATGTCGGGCACTTTTACTGACGTTAAGGAAATACCGGTAATGGTTGTTCTCCTGCAACTGCGCTAACTTCTCCTTAAATATGGTGATGCAATCATTCATCAGCTATTTGTTTTTATCCATTTTCGATTCGAAAAATCACCGAAGGTCTCATGATTATTTTTTTCAGTATGATACGTTTCAAAAAGCGCGTCTAACGTTTCTAGGATCTGCGACTCGTTCAGGTTGACTTTATATATTGTATTCAGGCGTTCGCCCAGGTTGTCACCACCGATATACAGATTGTATTGACCATAGGCAGTTCCTATCAGTCCGATCTCTGCCGCATAATGTCTTGCACTGCCGTTTGGACAACAAGTCATACGAATTGTTATTTCTTCCGGTTGCAATCTATATTTTTCCAGGATTGGCTCAATCTTCGAAATCAAGGATGGCAAATAGCGCTGCGCTTCCGCCATGGCGAGAGGACATGTATTAAAAGCAACACAGGCCATAGCATTCTTACGCATAGCACTCGATGTATTGGTATGGTCTATCAGGCCATGGTGAACCAATATCTTTTCAATAGCCGGCTTATCCTCTTCAGCAATCTCGCTCAGGATAACATTTTGATTGCCGGTAAATCTGAAATTAGCCTTACCGGTTTGAGCAATATCCAGAAAAGCAGATTTTATAGAAACCCGTTCTGTATCCCGCACCAGGCCATTTTCAACAAACACCGTATAATACCATTTCCCAATATGATTCTGCGTCCACCCATAGTAATCTTTTCGTTCAGTAAAATGATATGGTTTAGCATGCTCTAGTGAAAAACCACATCGGGAGGCCAATTCTTTTTTAAACGTTTCAATCCCAATTCGGTCCAAAGTATATTTTAATCTGGCGAGTTTTCTGTCACTCCGGTCACCCAGGTCCCGTTGTATCGAGATGATTTCATAAATAGCTTTTAATGTTTTTTCTTCCGTATCTACAAATCCGATAATTGTTCCTAAGCGTGGATACGTATTTTCATTTCCATGTGTTGTACCCAATCCACCACCTACGGCAATATTGAATCCCAGCAATTGATTATTCTCAATGATAGCAATCAGCCCAATATCATTGGTAAAAACATCAATATCATTATTTGGCGGAATCGCAATGGCAATTTTAAATTTCCTGGGCAGATAGCGGTCCTGATACAAGGGATCATCCTCTTTCTTATCAATGAGAGGTTCTTCATCCAGCCAGATCTCATAATACGCTCTTGTTTTGGGCAAGGTCATCAGACTAATCTTCTCTGCATAGCGAAAAACCTCTTCATGGATGGCCGATTGCATGGGATGAGCGCTGCAGATCACATTCCGGTTTACATCCCCGCAGGCTGCAATCGAATCAAGATGCATTGTATTGAAGGATTTCAACACAGGCTTAAGGTGGGATTTCAATATTCCATGTAACTGTATCGTCTGTCGGGTGGTGATTTTAATCGTTCCGGTGGAATGTTCACCGGCTATATGACGAAGGCCTATCCATTGCTCTGGTGTGAGGAATCCACCCGGCAAGCGCAACCGAACCATGTAGGAATATAGCCACTCGAGCTTTTTATTGCTGCGTTCTTCACGGCGATCACGGTCATCCTGCTGATACATGCCATGCAGCTTGATCAAAGACTGATCATCCGGCTGTAAGGCGCCCGTGATTTCATCATTCAGACTTTCTTTCAACGTCCCGCGAAGGCCATCGCTGTCCATTTTGATTCGTTCGACGGAAGATAATTTTTCGTTCTTCATATGGATTCAACTAAATACGTGCTATTGAAATAAACTTTATTGATTGGTCTGACACCATCGCTGTCATCAGTCATCACACGCTGGATGTCGTATTGGATATTAGTAGACATCTTTCATGTATCTGTTTTCTTGTTCCATCTGTTTTAGATGATTTTTTGCCTCTTCCTGAGATAAATGCCCTTCTTGTTCGATGACCTGTAGAATTGCATTTTCAATATCCTTGCCATTGGGATATTTCGTGCCACATATATAGACATGTCCTCCACCTTTCATCCATTGGAATAATTCTGTGGCCTGTTCTAAGATCCTGTGCTGCACATAAATTTTGTCTGCCTGGTCACGTGAGAAAGCCAAACTGAGTTTGTTGAGAACACCGGTTGAATGAAGATTTTGAAATTCAACCTGGTAAAGAAAATCAGTTGTGAAATGTTGATCACCGAAGAAAAGCCAGTTTCTTCCCGTGGCGCCCGTAGCTTCCCGCTCAGCAAGAAAAGCACGAAATGGCGCTATACCGGTCCCTGGGCCTATCATAATGACATCCTTATCAAGTAAGGGTAATTTGAAGGACCTATTTCGGCGGATGTAAAAATGGATCGGCGTACCAACAGGGAGCTCACCCAGAAAACCACTGCACAATCCATATCGTTGTTCCTCTTTCACCCTAAAGGAATGCCGGCTCACCGTTAAGTGAACTACCTCAGGTCCATGTGCCATGGGAGAGGATGAAATGGAATATAATCTAGGTGCAATGGGGGATAATATGTTTAATACTTCAGTTATTTGGGATGCATCCCGGAGTGGATATTCATGAACAAGATCCACCAGATCATACCTGTTGTCTGGTATTTGGTGCCCGGTGATAATTGCATACTTTTTTACAACCGCAGCATTCAAATAGCAAATATTGAGGTGACGGGTTAATAACTGTTCAATCGTCGCTTCCACCCGTTGCGTTTCAATGATCTGATTCCCATCACAGCCGGTCAGGCTGATGATAAAGTCGACTAAGATTTTTTTATTGAGTGGGATAATCCCTAACGCATCACCTGCTTCATACTCAACTACTCCATTCCCATCTATCTCAATATGGTACGTTTGTTTGTTCGAACCACGGTCATTCAGATTTATATTGGTTTTAATATTTCCTTCGTAAAACTTTTTTGTCCGCGGTTGATGAGTGGTTTCAACCTTCGGGATTGTTTCTACATCATAGCCTGTTTGTTGCTGGAAGAATTTCAATACCTGTTCAAACCATTGCTGTGCATCCTGGTCATAATCCACATCACATTTTTGCAAAGGCAGAATGCGTTTTGATCCCATTGCATCGAGACGGCTATCTACATCTTCCCCTGTCTTACAAAATTGAGGATAGGATGAATCCCCCAAGGCCAGGACACTATAGTTTAGGTTTGGTAGAGGCAATGATAATTGGTGAAGATGATCATAGAAAAGTTTTGCTTGTGGGGGTGGCTCTCCATCTCCCTGGGTGCTGATGACAATAAAAAGGTAGTTTTCATTTTTAAGGTCATCGAGCTTGTATTGATCCAGCGCTGTCACTTTCACATTAAGTCCCTGCTTTCGAGCTATTCCGGCAAATTGGAGTGCCACACGTTTTGAATTACCCGTCTCGGTACCATAGACAAGGCTAATCTTTTTCGTAGAAGCAGATTTGTTTTCACTTCCGTTTGGTTTGACACCAATGAGTGGATTACTATTTACCGCTAATCCGGCCAGGTATCCATTAATCCAAATCAGCTCTTCATACGAAAAGTCATCAATTAGTTGATGGAAACGTTTTAGTTTGTTGTCGGCTAACATATTATTGAGGAATAGATTGTTTAATTAATTCATTAAATACAGAACCTGGCTTCTGCGTCGCGAACCAATTGAAATGTGTGTGTAGATGGACCACCTCTCCAATAATCACGAGGGATGGGGACCCGAATTCCTTCCCCACAAAATCAGCGAAAGCATCTTTTAAAGTAGAAATGTAGATCTGTTGATGAATAGTGGTGGCCTGTCCGATGACAGCGATTGGTCTGATGGATTTCTTTGCATATAACAAGAGTCCAGTCACCAATTCCAAGATATTCCTTGAAGCCATATAAAATACCAGCGTGTCTGTGGTGGTGGCAAGATGGTTCCACTCCTCCGGTGTAAATGAATTTCCCGGAGAGAATTGTTTGAACAGCACCCCCTGCGAAATCCCCCGGGCTGTCAATGGAATTCCTGCATAAGCAGATGCTCCGGAAGCGGCCGTAATACCGGGAATGATCTCGAAAGGAATATTAAATTTTTTCAATGCGATCAATTCATCGAGTACATTACTGAAGAAAGCAACATCTCCACCTTTCAGACGCAAAACCATTTTGCCACTTAAGGCATGATGTATGATCAGATCCGTGATGTCCTTTTGCAAAATGGAAGCGTCATTATAACCTTGCTTACCAACCTGAACAATGAGGGCCTCTTTCCTTGCATTCTGTTGGATAATCACAGGATTAACCAACCTGTCAACAATAATAACATCAGCCATTTTTAATTTGTCCTGCAACTTTAATGTAATGAGATCGGGATCGCCTGGTCCGGCTCCCGCCAATATTACAATACCGCTGATTTTGTTATTGCTCATCTTGAAGTGGGTTTGTGTCGAAGCCTTTAAAATTTTTTAAAGACGATAGTCAGGCCCGGTAATCAGTTGAAAAAAGAAAATGATGGAAAAAATGAAGGGAATTGGGGAGGTGGTGTTGGGTTCAGATTACTAACAACAACAACCGGAGGAGCAGAGACAACAGCAATACACTCGAGCGCATGCAGAGGTGCATGGTGATGATGTATAGTTATATATATTAAGTCTCTTCTGCATTTTGTTCAGATGAACTGAGTCAAATGTATGGCTTTTTCACATACGGGCGAATATTGTGCCATTTTTAATTAAATCTTAACGTGAAACTTTGATTCTTCCGATTTTCCCTATTTTAGTAAAAATTACTCATGGCCTACAATGAACTCCTCGCCGACCGTGTCAAGCATGTCCTCGAATCCAGAAAAGTAAAGTTTGCTGAAAAGCGCATGTTTGGCGGACTGTGCTTTGTGGTGCATGACAAGATGCTGATCGGCGTTGAAAAACAACGCCTGATGGCTCGTATCGATCCTGAGGACGAAGCCAAAGCGCTTAAGCGAAAAGGAGCCACGCCAATGGATTTTACCGGCCGACCCATGAAAGGGTATGTGTTTGTGGATGAAAAGGCAGTCGATATGGACGATGACCTCGAATACTGGGTGGATATATGCCTCAAGTTCAATCCGAAAGCAAAATCATCGAAAAGAAGAAGTAATGCGGAGTAGCAATACCTCTTTTCTGCTTCTTCCGGTTTTCTATCCCACAGGTTTCTGTTACCTTCATCATTTGAGACACGCTTACACTTTGACCTATGAACCTACCATCTGTAGGCACCACAGACCATTATGATCCGATTTTTTTTACTTTTTGCTTTCGCTTTAACGGTTTCCACATCCGGCGCCCAATCACTTGACATCTCTGTTTTCCTGGCGAGTAATAGAAATAAACTTGGCGTAAGCGAGGAAGACTTTAATGAATACAGTATTTCAAATCAATACACCACAGAACGCCTCGGGATCACCCATGTGTACCTCCAACAATCGTATAAGGATATCAAAGTACACAACGGAATACTTAATCTCAATATCAAAGACGATCAGTTGAT
>JBBRDL010000123.1:0-11418 GCA_038203965.1 Chitinophagales bacterium
CAATAGATGCGGATCTTCGTGGGCTTACGGGGTCATTTTTTTTAACATTTCGATTGCCTTTTTTCCTCTTTCGCCTAAATCGAGTGAAAAGTCATTTACATAGAGGTCAATATGGCTTTTCATGACGTCCTCATCCATTTCCTGGGCATGTAATCGGACATAGGGCATGACTTTATTTACATTGCGCCTTGCGAACAGGATACTTTCCTTGATCAGGCGTTCGACCTTTTTGACTATTTCTGGGGCCAATCTGGTGGAACCGAAAATGCCTCCTAGCGGAATTGGAAGTCCTGTTTTAGATTCCCAGAGCTCTCCCAGGTCAGTTATTTTGACTAACCCTTTAGATTGATAGGTGAACCTGTTTTCATGGATGATCACACCGGCGACCACGCGCTCATGGAGCACTGCATCCTCTATTTTATTGAATGGGTAAAACTTTTTGGCTGCAGCCTCAGGATAAAAGATAGAAAATAATAAATGTGCTGTCGTCCACTGACCTGGTAATGCAACAGGACCTTTAAGAATGTCTTTTAGGGTAAGGGGATGTTGTGCTATCAGCAGGGGTCCACAGCCATTGCCAAGAGCAGCTCCGGAGGAGAGCAGGGCGTATTTATCTTCCAACGAAAGGGACCGATTAAAACTGATTTTGGTGATATCGAGGGCGCCAGTGCCGGCCCATTCATTAAGTGTTTCAACATCGGCCATGCGTACGTCAAATTCCAATCCCCCGGTATCGATCATGCTATTGACCAAGGCAGCAAACATAAAAGTATCATTGGGACAGGGTGAAAATCCTAGTGTTATTTTCATAGGCTCAAATGAAAGTGGTATTTTGTGCTCCGGCAATGATCGACTTTGAAATCATTTATGAAGATAACCACCTGATAGCCATAAACAAGCCAAATGGCACGCTCGTTCATACCGATGATACCGGCGATAAAAGCCTGGAGGAGATACTAAAGGAATATCTTAAAGAGAAATATCAGAAGCCCGGCAATGTTTTCCTACAGTCATGCCACCGACTGGATCGACCTGTCAGTGGGGCGTTGATTTTTGCCAAAACCTCCAAAGGCAAAGAAAGGATGAGTCAGCTTTTTTCAGAGCGAAAGGTGGATAAGACCTATCTGGCCCTTGTGTCAAAATGTCCGGATCCCTACGAAGGAGAGCTGGAAAACTGGATGTTGAAGAACAAAAGCAAAAACATCGTTGAAATTGTAAAGGGTGAAAAGCCCGGAGCCGTTAAAGCCCGAACGCGTTACAAGACATTAGGTAAAGTGGGTCCTTTTTTCCTCGTCAGATTGCATGCCATTACAGGGAAACCACATCAATTACGCGTACATATGCGATTTATTGGTGCTCCCATTGTAGGGGATGTGAAGTATGGAGGGCCATCTATTGATGATCCTTCCTCGCTGCTCCTTCATTGCCGGAAGATGGAATTTATACATCCAATCCAGCAAATTCCTGTGGTTTTGAAGGCCGATCTGCCTGATATTCCTATATGGGATAAGTACTGGAAAGAGATTGCAGGTCTCGAACAGACGGATTAAAAATTATTGGTTTACATTTGCAGGGAGTGAGAGTCATACGACCAGCTCCTTTCAAACTCCCCCAGGGCAGAAATGCAGCAAGGGTAGAAAGTTGAGCGGTGCGATATGATTTCTCACTCATTTTTGTTTAACCTAAACCTCCCTGATATGAAATTTTTTATCGATACAGCCAATATTGATCAGATCAAAGAGGCTGCAGAATTGGGCATTCTTGACGGTGTCACCACCAATCCTTCCTTAATGGCCAAAGAAGGCATCTCCGGAACCGACAAAATCTATCAACATTATAAAGCTATATGCGCTATTGTAGATGGCGATGTCAGCGCAGAAGTAATCTCTACAGATTTTAAGGGCATGATCGAAGAAGGCAAGTTGCTTGCTGACCTCGCTCCCAACATCGTCGTGAAAGTACCTATGACAAAAGATGGGGTGAAAGCCATCAACTGGCTGTCAGGTCATGATATCCGGACCAACTGTACGCTCGTATTTTCTGCGGGCCAGGCCATTCTGGCTGCTAAAGCAGGCGCTACGTATTTGTCGCCATTTATTGGACGCGTGGATGATATCAATTGGGACGGTATGGGCCTCATACACGAAATAGCTGAAATCTATACTATGCAAGGATATGACACATCAATCCTTGCTGCTTCTATACGCACTTCACGGCAAATTGTAGATTGTGCAAAAGCAGGCGCTGATGTAGTGACATGTCCGTTGGCTGCAATCCTTGGATTATTAAAACATCCACTCACCGATATCGGATTGGCACAGTTTCTTGCTGATCATAAGAAAGCAGAAGGTTTAAGTTAGAAGTTAGAAGTGAGTTAGCAGTTAGTTGGTGTAGGTAGTAGTAGGGATTAGTTTCAAAAGGAATTCAACTCGCCTTGTACAATCATTTGTACATTTAAAAATCAACGCTCCCCTCTTTCCTGAAAGTAATTGTGTCGAATGACAAAACTTTAATGAGAGGGGGTTCGGGGGTAAGTTACCAAAAGATCCTTGAGATGTAATTGCTGCAGTAGCGGCAGGAGTGGAGTGATCCAATAAAAAAGACTGTACAAGCCGAAGTTTGTTTTGGCCCCCAAAGAAAAGCTTGAAGCGCCAGATACATGCTCAGTAATCCTCTGTCCCGCTTAGGAATCTGCGACATCTGAAATGTCACAGAAATGAGGCCCGCCCTAATAATGTATCAAAACTGAATACCCATGTTTGTCATGTTGAGCCAAAACAGCGGAGGGCTTGTAACAGTCTGATATTTTTATTGATTCATTAAATTCAACATGATAAAAATAAGGTATATGCTGATGAAATGCAAGAAGAAAATGCAGCGAGAATGTTAAAGTTTTATTTTACGCAGTTTTATTCAATCATCTTATGCTTCTTCTTGCGCCAGCAAATCTCTGTTGATAGCAATGGATGCATTGAGTTCATATCCGAGAAGTATGATGAAGGAATTGATCTGAAGCCAGACCAGAATAAGAATCAAGGCGCCAATGGATCCATATATTTCATTGTATCTAAAGAAGTTCTCGACATATAACGAGAAAATTAAAGAACTGATCACCGACAAGATCGTTGCTAAGGTAGCGCCAGGCGTAAAATATCTTAGTTTGGTTTTGAAAGCTGGACCAAATCTATAGATCACACTGATGCCGAAGTAATACAAAACAAAAACCAGTAACCATCGCAGGTAATTAAAAAGCCCAAGTCCGCTGCCCACAAGGCCTGTTTTTGATAACCATTGCAACAGAATTGGTTTTCCGAGGACGATGACGATCAGTGACCCTACAAGCAGGAAGCCAAGTAGCATAGTCAGATAAATGGCTCTCCATTCCCGCTGTAAAAGATTTTGTTTTTTATATGTTGCTTCAAAACTCTTATGAAACCCTTTGATCATCGAACCCACACCATTGGAAGCAAAAAGAATAGCTAAAATCAAACTGAGACTCAATAAACCTTCCTTACCTGACTGGGTCATTTCGGCAATAATATTATTAAGATAGGAGGCCATTTCGCCCGGGAGCAGGTCAATATAGTTTCGCTGAAAAGCAATGATCATATTGTCGATAGGCAGATAAGGTAGTAGTGCCAGTATCACCAATATGCCAGGAAAAATAGAAAGGAAAAAACTATACGCCATCGAATTGGACCTTGTCACAATATCATCTCTAAGTATTTCTTTCCATACATATTTAAGGATGACGGCAATGGGGATACCATTAAAACCAGGTAATGTCTGCCTGTGCAGAAAAATCCTAAATTTTTTGAGCAGCTTTCTCGGGAATTCCATGATCTTCAAAAGTAGGGCTTTAATGGACCTTTGATGAATTCAGGGGAATCTATTCGCTTTTGCGTAATTGCATCCAGAAAGCACAGTTGGATCATTGCACCATTGAGTAATAATCCGGCTTCGTTGCGGATTTCATATCTGAACCGGATATCTTTTTCGGGCATGGCAGGTATCGTGGTCTCCATGCTCAACAAATCATCATATATGGCTGGTCGCAAATAACGCACCTGCATATTCATTACAGGCATCCATATATGATGGACTCTTTCAAGGTCGGCATATATCACCCCGAGTGCACGTATGGCTTCCACTCTTGCGACTTCGTAGTACTGTGCATAGACACCATAATACACAAATCCCATTTGGTCCGTTTCACCATATCTCACCCTGATCTGCCAGGTATGTTTATAACTCATGATCTGAGGATAGGGCAGGTCATACAGTGTGAGCCACCCCGCGCTCTGGAAAGTTCATTGCTTGGAAGGGTTATAATAGTTTTCTCCACTGTGGCAGCATAATTGGGATCAGCTGAGGCCATAGACAGGAAGTCTTCCGCTTTGACCACCTTATAACCTGCATTTTTAAAGGCTTCCTCTGTAAAGGGGTTCCTGTCGTAGGTCAATGCAACGCCAGGCCTGATGGCGACAAGGTTGCAGCCATCTGTCCATTGTTCGCGCTCCTGGTAGGGAGAAATGCCATTTCCACTAAGGATAAATTTCATTTTACTATTGATCTCCTGTTTGATAAATTCGCTGATCGATGAATATTCCCTTACGCAGCCATCCCTGTCATATACCTCCACATAGCTGCTCAATCCATCAACCACAATAGGTTTGTAGGCCACGATCTGATCGGCATCCATATGTGTAAAAATGGTATCGATGTGCATATAGGAACGCTCCCTTGGAATGACAACCATTGCTACATGATCGATTACATTCCTTTCAAATAGAATATCCTTTAGCGAATGAAATGCATGTGTGGTTGAACGCTCACTACAGCCAATCAGGAGATAACTATCATTGAGCACCATCATGTCTCCGCCTTCAATGGAGATTCGTTCACCCGTTCTTGAAGGGGGAAACATATCGACATCGTTGAGGTTAATCAGGCGTTTTTGCTCTTTGAGATGTTGAAAAGAAGGATGATACCAGAAAATAAACCTGGATAGTAGATTTTCCCTGTATCGTGCTTCCTTAGCTGCTTTAGTGATGACTATATGGTCATTGACGACCACAGCAATATCCCTGGTAAAAATCAGGTTCGGAACAGGGTCGAAATAGATGTAGTCGGACACAGGGTCGCGACCTGTGATCAGCACCTGGGTGAGTAATTCATCGTCCATGGCATGGAGTTCTTCCACGAACTTTAAGGGAAGTTCTTCAAAGCTGGCGATATATCCCATAAAGTGTTCTCTTGCTTTAGGATCAGCTTTCAGGGACTCCAGGACAAGGTCCTGTACCTCTAAGACATTATTCCGGCCGATAAAAGCAGCCAAAACAGCGGTGAAGATGTCATGCTCTTCCTGCATTTTGGGTAGGTGGACAATGTCATCAAAGAGTAATTCTCCTGCTTGGCGGGGTGATATCCTGGCTATTCCTGCATCGGGCCGGTGTACTATAACACGCTGCAAGGCCCCAATTTCGGATGGAACGTTAACATGATCGATCATACCTCAAAGGTAAGGTTAAGTCACTATGACGGCAGCCTGCCAGCCATAAATCATTTTTAAATCTTTACGTTCTGTCTAACTTGAACCTAATCTGTATTTTTACATTTTATACACCTTAGAATTAAGCTCATTCATAGCCCGGATATGTTTAAAAAGTTCAAGTCCCTTTTTGTGATTGAGGAAGGGGTACCTGCCCAGGAATCAAAAACATCACCTGAAAAGTCCGAAAGTGCTCAAAAGGAAATTCCTGCTCCTGCAAGACCATTTCAGGTAACTTCCGTTTCCACAGGGCCGGGAAAAGTCCAAGACAAGTTTCTGGAGGTCTTGTTTAGTGCTCTGGAGGCAAATAATCAGGACGGGTTTGATTACATGGAGTTTAAAGACTTTTTGCGGTCTTTGGCCAATGTTCCGATGGATGATAGCACGCGGTACAAATCTGCTTTTGCCACTGCACAGACCATGGGGGCTACAAAAGAAAAAATAGTCTCCAGTGCACAGCATTACCTTGCAATCCTTTCAAAGGAGCAGGCCAAATTCCAGGAAGCGCTCAGCGGCCAGAAAGAACGTAATCTCACAGGCAAACATGAAGAAATCAAGCAACTTGAGCAAACGATAAAAAACAAGGAAGCTGATATCGAAAAATTAAAAGCGGATCTCGAAGCCCACCGGCAACAGATAGGCAGCCTCGAACTGGAGATCAATGCCGCCAGTGAAAAATTATCTCAGACGACTGCTGATTTTGAAGCTACTTACCAGGCTTTGCTGGGGCAGATTGAACTAGACGTAAACAACATTGAATCACATCTTTAGTACGATAAAATAAGAAATGGACGGATATAAACCGAAGACATTTTGGGAAAGACCTGAGGGCGTAACGGGGGCCATTTTTATGGCAGCCATTATTGCTGCTATTGGTTTTGTCGCTGTAAATTCTGCTGCTTTTATCATTGGAGCACTGACCTCCACGATAGGACTGGTGGCTACGCTCGCCATATTGGGGAGCATCATCTTTATGGCCATCGATTCCAAATCGCGGAACCTGATCTGGTACATGTACAAAAGTGTCATGCGCTACGTCACGGGTATTTTTGTCAAAATGGATCCCATTGCCATTCTGAAGGGGTACGTGAGTGATCTGAAGGAAAACCTCCGTAAAATGAATCGCCAGATCAGCATGTTGAGGGGCCAGATGCATAAATTGCAAGAACTGATACTCAACAACCGAAAGGAGATTCAAAGTAACCTGCACCTGGCGATCCAGGCTAAAGAAACGGATAAGCAAGCAGTGATGATTCTCAAGAGCCGTAAAGCAGGCAGATTGAAGGAATCAAATATTAAGCTCGAGGATCTGTATAAAAAAATGGAAATCCTGTACCGGGTACTAGGTAAAATGTATGAGAACAGTGAAGTCATGCTGGAGGATATCCAGGACCAGGTGGAACTCAAAGATCAGGAAAGGAAAGCTATGCATGCAAGTCATAGCGCTATGAAATCTGCAATGAATATCATTGCAGGGGATAAGGATAAACGTATAGTGTTTGATATGGCCCTCGAGGCTATAGCAGATGATGTGGCCAACAAGGTGGGTGAGATGGAGCGTTTTATGGATGTGTCTGAAAATTTTATGAAATCGGTGGACCTTCAAAATGGTATCTTCGAAGAAGAAGGGTTGAGGATGCTTGAAAAGTGGGAAAATGAAGGTGTCTCCAGCATACTGGGGGAGCAGAAACAAACACTACTTAAAGAAGCAGAAGATGAATCAAATGTGCTGGACATCAATGCGCCTTTGAAACGTCCTGAAAAAGTGCAAATGCGTAAAAATCAGTATGATTCCTTTTTCGAATAGGAAAGAGGAGGCAGGAGCAAGGAACAAGGAACAAGGAACAAGGAACAAGGAGGCAGGAACGAGGAACGAGGAACAAGGAGCATTGAGCAGTGGAAATTTTCAACTAGTAGCGTGAACTATTAACCCCGGGGTTTTCGGAGCCATGTTGCTGAAAGCAACGATGTGGAGGAACACAGGGGAGACAGATTTTGTAAAAAAATCTGGACGGGGCAAGGAACAAGGAGCAAGGAACAAGGAGCAAGGAACAAGGAACAAGGAGCTGAGGGCATAGGGGCAGATTTACAACAATAAAAGCCTATCAATGCCCCATCGGGGCTACAGGTCGGTACCATCAGAAAAACGATAAACCACACCCGGGCCGTAGGCTCGAAACAAAACGCAGAGGCACCAACAAAGCTTACACCATATGAAAAAACAACTCCATGACATCAAGGCACCGATTGCTTCGGAGTTGGAGGCATTTGAAAAGCATTTCAGGGATTCTGTGCGGAGTCGCGTGGCGCTACTGGATAAGATCATGCACTACATCGTGCATCGGAAGGGGAAGCAGATGCGACCGATCTTTGTGTTGCTATCGGCTAGGATGTGCGGAGAGATCACTCCAAAATCTTATACGGCAGCTTCGCTTGTTGAATTATTGCATACAGCAACGCTAGTGCATGATGATGTCGTAGATGATGCGCATCAGCGTAGAGGGGTGTTTAGTATCAATGCGCTGTGGAAAAATAAAATTGCGGTGCTGGTTGGTGATTACCTGCTGTCACGTGGATTGTTGGTAGCGCTTGACAATGGTGCTTATGATATCCTGCAGATCATGTCTCGCGCTGTGCGTGATATGAGTGAAGGTGAATTGTTACAGATTGAAAAAGCCAGAAGGCTTGATATCACCGAGGAAATATACTTTGATATCATCCGTAAAAAAACAGCATCACTGATTGCAGCTTCTTGTGCTGCAGGTGCGGCTTCTGTGACAGAAGATAAGGATATGATCGAGCGATTTTACAACTTTGGGGAGACCATTGGAATTGCCTTTCAGATCAAAGATGACCTATTTGATTATGGCGATGCGGATATAGGCAAACCTCGGGCGATCGATATCGCAGAAAAGAAAATGACCCTTCCACTGATCTACACCTTACAAAATGTTGATTCCTCAAAACGCAAGGAACTCATCCGAACGGTAGAAAAATATAACAAGGATAAAACTAGGGTGCGGGAGCTGATCAAACAAGTGCATCAAAGTGGTGGTATACGCTATGCTGAGCAAGTGATGGAAGTATATGTAAAGAAAGCACTTGCCTTGGTGGAGGAGATGCCACCTTCTGCCGCGACGACGTCGATGAAGGAATTGATTGGGTACGTCATCGACAGGAAGGTGTAAGAGTGTAAGAAGGCAGAGGCGAAGGCTTAGACGCCAGATCGTAGCGAGTCTGGCATCCCGCCCCGCACGGGCGGCGGGATGCCAGACTCGCGAACTTCAGACTGTGATGTGGATCATAAGCTTGCTGGCGCTACCAGTTTATCTCAACAAGGTGATATCCCCTATCATCACCTTTTGCTCCCCTGTTGTCACATGTTTCAGTATTAATTGATAAACAAAAACACCTGCCTGACATTCCTTACCACCCCTGCTTCCATCCCATGTGACATCCGTTGGGGATTGATGGATCATGCTGCCCCAGCGATCATAGATGCGCAACACCTCAAGATCATATGTCTCGCTGATGGAGGGCTGCCACACCGCATTCCCGGTGGCACTACCTGGCCTGAAGATATTGGGGAGATAAATACCTTGCGCCTTTTCTACCAGCACATTGAGTAGGTGGATATCTGTGCATCCGTTTTCATCTATGAACGTGATCTCATATTGAATGTCCTTGTCACCATACAATTCTATCGCACTGCCTGTCCATCGGATGGAGGTCGCAGGATCAAAGTGAATGTCCGTGACAGGGACATTGTTTTGTTCGATGTAGTCCACCTCCTGCCACAATGATTGAATGATCAGTGCCTGGGTATCCATTTTGATATCCAGCATCGGTTGTTCTGTGAGGGTGATTTCTGTTTGGGAGGAACAACCATCGCTTGATACAGCAGTGATCTCATATACACCTTCAGCGAGCGAACCTAGCGTATGGACTGATAGCATTGACCCATTGATATGTATAGATTCATTTTGATCAAATTCATCCGGATCAAAGGAGATCTCACCATTGGAGATATCACATACCGGATCGAGCGTTTCTATTTCAGGAATCCATACTTGGCCCTCCGTGATGATCAGGCTATCGTTATACGTGCAGCCTCCTGATGTCTCCAGAGCGACCCAATACAATCCGGGCATGGTGAGCTCTCTCACCATATTCATACTACCATCATCCCAAAAGATACTTTGTGCTGGTTGGGTGACAGCTACTTCAATAGTATCACCTATACACAGTACCTGATCTACGCCTAGCAAATCAACAGGGGCGGAAGCATCACGATTGACGGTCACCACAGCGGTGTCATTGCCACAAATCGGATCTATGATAATATAGCTATAGGATGAAGCCATATCCAATGTGGAATTAAACACATGGCCTCCTAGCATGAGCGAAGGTGTCCAATAGCCTCCGGGATGTCCACCTGTCATCGCTGACATGTCCTGAATCAACGTATCCGTGCAGATGAGTAACGTAACATCATCACCTGCAAATACCAACCCGCTGATGTGGATGGTCGCTACGATTTTGACACCGTCTTTGATTGCATTAAATCCTTGTAAGATTACCCTGCGTGCTCCGGGTGTGCGCTGTGCACCGCTATGTTGATATCGAATGGCAAGCAAGGCTTTTTGAAAAATAGAGTCTACCGGATCTGATGAAAGGAGAACATAGGTGCTGTCGTTTCTTTGCGTGAAGGCAATTCCTGTTGGCAATCCTGACAATATCAAAGACTCATCTGCCGGCTCATGTACTCCAGATAATGTCAAAACAATGCTATCCAAAGGAGCAGAAGTATGTATAAATACATCGGTATCACATATCGGAGCTTGCACAGTGGTGCAATAATTAGTTGAATCCAGATAATCATATGGATACACGCCTGTGCTATTGTCCCGATCCAGATCAATCAGCAGATCGCATTCCGGATCAGAGGAAAGGAACTCGAGGGGGGAAGTGAGTTGTGTATTGGCTCGATTCTCGCCCATCCAATAATTGCAAACCGGAGTAAGATCTCCCGTCTCTAAGTCAAATCTGGAGATGTACATTGTAGTATCTTTGACACTATTGACATAGTCCTCTGTTGTTATATTAAGATGAGCAGCATACGTAATTATCGAATCACATCCATAGCTTATGCTGGTAAGACCCCATATGTGTTTTTCCATAATGATGGTATCTAGCAAAATAAAATTTGTATCGAAAACATAGATTAATGGCTTACGTATTTCAGGTATATAAACCTTGTCTTCAGAAAAATGAATTTCATAAATATTTTGATTAGGAAAATACACAAAGAGTCTCTCAAAAGTTGGTTGGTCCGGATCCGGAATTCTTGATAATGTCTTAGTACTTGTGTTATTAATTGAATCGTACTCCGTTAAATTCAAATAAACTCTGCCTAAATAATCGATATTTACTGCATTAACGCAACTCCAATAATATGGTAAAAGGATAGAGTGTTTCAATGAATATTGACAACTATTTATTTCTACGTCAAATATTCTAACTGTAACATAATCTCCTTCTTGATCTGTTAAAGCTAACCACAGATTTCCATTTGGATGGTATCCATAACCAAGTATAAAACCCAGTTGCAAATTGAGCCAATCGCATCCTGTATATTCAATATCACATAAATTTTCAGCATGCCAAAGACTTCGCCCCCCGTAGATCGATATCTCCTGAGCGTTAATTACGGTTAATTCAAAAAACAAAACAATAGCTGTCGGAAATGTTTTCATAATGGAAAGTCTAGTGAGTGATCAGCATATCCAGGGGAGCAAAAATATTTATGCTCCCCTGAAAGGGCTTTTTTACTGAATACACAATTTTGCTATACTGATTCCATTATC
>JBBRDL010000124.1:0-11262 GCA_038203965.1 Chitinophagales bacterium
GGTGAGTCGGCGACTAGTGAGTTAACGATACCCATGCATCCATATTCACCTGGAACATACTTTTTGCAGGTAAGGACAGCAAAGGGAAATTATGCGCATCGGGTATTGTTGCATTGATCTGCGCAAAATCTATCTCAGAAAATTTTCGGATAGGATTAAAAGCCAAACCATTTAGTGGATCTCAAATAAATCTTGTTTGGTTTCTTTTTTGGCTATTATTTCGAGTTTTGAGCTTTCCTTCTCTCCTGGATTTGAATTTAATATTCGCTGTAATTTTACGAGGTTAAACCAGTCTTTGTGTTGGAGATATTTGGCTTGAATGGCCCAGGTTTCAGGATGGTGGTAGAATGTAATAGGTTGCTTATTGCGTTCCAGGATGGTTTTTAGGACTTCATAAGACAGCTCGGCCAATGCTGATGTGGTTTTAATATTTTCTTTAGCCAGATCTTCCATGATCGCTTCATCGATACCTTCAATAAGATCAAGTCTATTGCAGTTGTCTTCAATCCAGGTCAGGAAACTATTAGTGAAAAAGGAATTCGAATACGTGTTGATAAAATCGTCCTCGACATAATAGGTAAGGCAAACTTTCTTATCAAAACCCATTTCAAAAATCCGGTTAAGGGTATTAAACTCTATATCCGATTTGTCGTTCTCTATTCTGGAGACATATTGTTTATTACTTCCGATTGATTGGGCTAAAGCGTCCTGAGAAAGATTAAGCCCTGACCTCACTTTTTTGATAAGTTGTCCCACCTTGTAAGGGTCTTTTTTGGATGGGTCCGGCTTGCTGTATTTGTACAGGTTTATCGGATCAAGGTCAAAGGAAAGTGCTGTGACCTTCCCGCCCTTTAGCGTAATGATTTTTGTGAGACTCTTCCAGGAGAGTGTCCCACCCGACAGTTCTACGGAATTGAATAAATCTGCATTCCGCAAAAGCTCAAATCCAAAATCACCTTCGCGGATGCCTAGCGCATTAAAAAACGACTTCACATCGATCAGTCTGTATTCTCCGTTGGAGAACACACAACCGATCTGTGGGGATTCGATTTTATAGATTTTTAGTATCCGGAGTATCCTAGACATGTGGGCGTAGTCGGTCGTTGAGGGTGTAGAATATTTCTAGCAGGTCTTCTTCGTTTGATGTAACATATAGTTTGGCTTTCTTCAGCTGTTTCGGTGGTAATGATCCGGCCTAGATGTTCCGGGTCTTGATTTCAATCAATGCCTCATGTTCATTGTAGATGGCATGGATGTGTGGCGGTAGATGATCAGCTGAATAACAATCTATTTTGATTCCATCTATACTATCAACTGTAGGCAAAGTACTATGTAAAATAGGGGCCTCTACATTCTCAAACTATAAAAATAAAGCAAAAGTTGCTTAATTAGGCAACATTTTCTAATCGTTTGACTAATTTTTTTGCGCATAGTAGCGAAAACCACCTGCCTGAATCGGAGGACATTTCACATTCCCGTAACTGCAATACACACAACAGTCGCCTGGTTTCGGTTTTAATACCTGTTTACAATGTTCACACTCGTAAAAAAATTGACAGGCGTCGGTCGGCATTTGGTTGTCGCTTTTATGGCCGCAATGTGGGCAAGTAATGGTCGAGCTGAGTTCAACAGGTTTTCCGTTGTACGTGGTGCATGTGTCGCAAGCTCCATGCATTTTGGTACGTTGATAGTTCCAAATGGTCGCGAGGAGAAGTCCAAACATCCCCGCGTACAAAAAATAGGTCCAGTAGTCAGAGTCGTTGAAATGATAGCCATAAAAAACCAGGAGACCGCCTGCAAAAGCTGTCAACAAGGGATATGCGCATCGGTGTTTGCGATATGAAATGTAAAGTCCGGCTATGGAAATGATCACCATGGCCTGAAAAACCCACATGGTCCAACTGCCAAAGAGTTCAAAACTGCCCAGTCCAAGCGCTGAAGCTCCAAATGCAAAAAGTGGGAAACAGCACGGCGAAAAGATCGCCGTCAGGAGTAGTCCGGCCGTACCAAGTTTGTCTATGTTACTTGTTAATTTCATTTTCGTTTTTCTGCTGGCTATGGGGTGCAGTGCCATGCGCCTAGGGCCATTAGCAAAGGTAGAACTATTCAATCTCAATTCGCTCGATTTCCCCCTTCAGCCGACTCGTCTCCGTCAGCGCCACGATGATCTTCTGATCATGCAGGATATCCTCAAATCCAAGGGTGCGGTCCTTTCGATCCTTTAACCACTTCTGCGCTAGCTATCCCCTTTCCACATTAGACTGCCTGCTTTCAATAGAAATCAACCGGCAATACAATACCTGTTACAAATTCAATCTCCAATAGTTGGACGACAAGGGTACCAGTCCGATCATCATCATGAGGGACCCCAAGGCCATCCAGTTTTCTACACCGGGAAAAACCAAAATCAGGATATTACCGATGATAAAACAGAGACTGGCCCACTTTGGAGTTAGTTTATTTTGTAGGAGGCCAAACCCCTGTATGATGTTCCCTGTAAAGACAAGCAGACAAAGTCCAAAGGATAATTTCAAAATGGGGGTCATCTGGACGCTGCCAATGGGGGTAGATAAAAAAGCACCCAAAACCCCAATGAAATATACAGCACCAAGGATAGACAGCATGACCCCGATGAACGAATGCCAGGGTGATCTTTTAAACAGGACATAACTCAGCGCCAGGGAAAGCCCGATATACAACGGCATCGAAGCGTATATGAAATAATGAGGCAATAAATAATATCTGAAGATGAGGGATTGATCGGATGCTGCGGTCAGGTTGACTGTGGCATCATTGGCAACCCAGGAAAGGGTTAAATGTAAGAAGGAACCTATGCTGTCGTGGGATAATGCCCAGCCTAAAAAGGTAAGCATCGGGGCTACCAGCATGGAGATTGCTGCAGCATATTTTAGGTGTTTTACAGCGGTTGGGTAGGTAGCTGCAACCTCTTGCATCTGATCGTTTTGCATAATGTATGTATTTATTTTTCTGCAAAACTCCAACGAAAGGTTTGTTCAGGAATTGATTGTAATCAATAAATCAACGTGTTCTGCTTTTTACCCAGCTAAACGTTTCTTTGGTCATGCCCAGATAGGAGGCAATATACATTTGTGGAAATCGGTTGATCCATTCAGGGTATTGCTCAAGGAGATTTTTATACCGTTCATCTGGAGAGGCATTGGCGATGGCCACATAATGAGCTGAAGGAATAACCCATTGGTTGATGAGGCTTGCCAGATTTCTAAAGGACATATAGTGTTCCATTAATAGATGAATATCCTCCAGCGTGATGATCAGTACTTCGTTTTCTTCAAGTGCCTGCAGGTAATTTTTGGTGGGTTGCTGCGAAACAAAACTTTCATAGTCCGCTACCCAGGCATTCTCTGTAAAAAAGTGGAGTGTATGCTCGTCACTTTCATTTAAGGCGTAAAACCTAAGACTTCCTTTTTGGATAAAAGCCATAAAGTTGCACTTCTGATGGGGTTTTAACAGGAATTCTTTTTTACTGAATTTCTTGTATTTTAGTTTGGCTATAAAAGCGTCCACCTGTTCGTCCGGAAAAGGATGGACACTATGGAGGGACTTTATTAATTCATCTATGGCTTGCATGTCGAGGGACTATCAATGGTATTGGGTTAAAGGGTAAATTTATAAAGCTCTGCAATAGCTTTATAATATTCAAGTTTCAGTTGCTCGTTTCGATCATAAGCCGTATAGAAATAGGTTTGCTCGAGAAAATACTGAATGACTGTTATTTCTCCCAATCGTAAAGCTTTATCCAGGAGCACGGTATTACCCATTGTGCTCAGCAGTTCTTCATATTCTTCCATAGCGTTTTGCCTCACTTCCAAAAGATCGTATAATCTTCGGTTCTTCAGTCTGTGCTCAAGACGGTGGCGCTGGATATTGGTGGTAGCAAAATCTACATTTGCTTCAGCCGCTTTCACCTTATGTTTATTTTCCCATAATGGAACCGTAATGCCGGCATGAATTCCCTGCAATCTTGTGTTTAAAATGGTTTGGCCGTGGTAACCGGCTTCGAGTTTAGGCAGATTTAACGATTTTTGAACGTTTACCTGTTGCTGTTGTATTAGTTTTTCCTGCTCATATAAGGCGATCAACGGGTCATTGGATTCAATGAGACTATCCAGTGTTTCAAAATCAGGAATCAGGGGTATGGTGGGATATATCGTGTCATTAAATTCCACCCAAACCCCTCCATTCAATTCTGCGAGCTTTGTCTGCAATGTCTCCTTTTCGTTCTGAAGTAAGAGCAGATCATTTTTAATGCTTAGATTTTGAAGTTTTATTTTATTCACATCCAGGATATTTGCATTACCCTGTTGCAATTTCTGTTCATACTCCTTAAGGAATTGTGCAGATTTTTGTTGTCTCTCCAGAAGTAGCAATTCTTTGTTATGGAGATAGATCAGGTCATACAATAACAGTTTTGTTTTCAACAGGAGATCTTGCCTGAAAACATTTTTCTGCATTTGAGCCTGGGAGATCAGTTTGTTGGAGAGGTCTCTTTTTCTGGAATAGACCGTTGGAAAATCTACTTGTTGTATAATGTTTATTTCCTGCTGATTTCCCAGTCCGGCAGGTGATCCGAATAAATAGTCATACTCGATGAAGGGGTTCATCGGTGTGAGCCCGGTTTTGTATTCCAGGCCTTTAGCATCCCAGTATTTGTTGTTTGATCCAATCTCCATATTAGTGGACTGGATCCGCACCAACATGGAGTCTACGTTGCTTTGCGCATCACAAGTTGCTATGATCCATTGGAGGCATAGTATAAATACACTTATTTTTTTCATTTCGTTTGTGCTTTAACATTGGTCAGATAATACACGACAGGCACAATAAAAATATTGAGCAGTGTGGAGGTGAGCAGCCCGCCTAATATCACTTTGGCCATTGGACTTTGGATTTCATTGCCGGGTAAGTCGCCTCCGATGGCCAGCGGTATCAGTGCCAGGCCAGCCGTGAGGGCTGTCATTAATATCGGACTCAGACGATCGGTGGAGCCACTAATAATGGTTTCATAAAGGCCAATGCCAGACTCTTGTAATGTTTTATATCTGGACACAAGCAAAATTCCATTTCGAGTAGCGATACCAAATAAGGTGATAAATCCAATGATCGCTGGAATACTCAATATGCCTGAAGTAATCCAGACACTGAATACACCACCAATCAACGCTAGCGGCAGGTTGAGCAGAATAATAGAGGCGATCTTGAAATCTTTAAATTCCTGGAACAGCAACAGGAAGATCACCAGTAACGAAAGGACTGAAGTAATCAGCAACGTCTTGGATGCTTCCGCCTCGGCCTGAAACTGGCCGCCGTATTCGATGCGGTATCCTTCAGGAAGAGAAACCTTCGCATTGATCGTTTTTTGTATTTCCTCTACAGCGCTTTTTTGATCCCGACCGGCTACATTGACAGATACTACGGTCTTACGCTGTACATTTTCACGATTGATGGTATTGGGCCCAGACGTACTGATGATATCCGCCACATAATGAAGCGGGATTTTTTGTCCATCGGCAGCATCCATCATCGTATTGCGGATGTTCTCGATCTTTCCGCGATTGGCATCATCATAGCGAAGGACCAGGTCAAAACTTTTGGTGCCTTCATAGACTTCAGAAACTTTTTCCCCGGCAAATGCGACATCTACAAATTCGTTAAATGCACCAATCGGAATACCATAGTGATTGAGTAAATCCCGATTTGCTTTGATCTGAATCTGGGGGATATCGACTTGCTGTTCAACACTCAAATCCACCAGCCCGTCGATATCCGTAATCGCCGTTTTGATTTCATTGGAGATCGTAAAAAGTTTAGCCAGATCAGTTCCAAATATCTTGATAGCAATATTGGCGCGTGTGCCGGACAACATATGATCGATTCGGTGCCCGATAGGTTGTCCGATCGTAATATTGACACCGGATACATTGGCCAGTTTGGCCCGGACATCTGTCATAAATTCTTCACGGCTTCTATCTTCCAGTATAAATGGGGCATCGATTTCAGCAGCGTTGACACCCTGGGCATGTTCATCTAATTCGGCCCGACCTGTACGTCGGGTCGTAATCTTTATTTCAGGCACGGTTAATAGTTCCTTTTCAATCCGGGTGCCTATCTGATTACTTTCTTCCAGTGAGATGCCCGGCAGCGATACTGCAGAAATCACGAGAGAACCTTCATTGAACTCAGGCAAAAAGCTTCGACCCAGACCGGATAGGATAAAAAGTGCAGCTATCAGCAAAGCCAGAGAGAAAACGATGACCGCTGATTTGGCGTTCATCACTCTTTTTAGAAAATAAGCATATCCAACTTGCAGACGCTGTACGATCCAACTTTCGCCATGCTGACGCTGTAGCATTTTCTGATCGGCCAGCAGATAACTAGCCAGCACGGGTGTCAGGGTGATGGAAACGATGAGCGAAGCAAACAAGGAAACGATAAAGGCAATACCCAGTGGTGCCAACAGTTTACCTTCCATGCCGGAGAGAAAAAACAGAGGCACAAAGGCAACGATGATGATAAACGTGGCGTTGATGATACTCGTTCTGATTTCTACAGAAGCATCAAATACAACATCAATTGTATTCCGTCTTTCCTCAGCAGGTAATCCCGCATTTTGTTTTAATCGTTTGAATACATTCTCTACATCGATAATCGCATCATCGACCAGTGCGCCGATCGCGATGGCCATCCCGCCAAGACTCATGGTATTGATCGTAAATCCCAGCCACTTGAGGGTGAGGATAGACACGATCAATGAAATCGGAATGGCCAGCAGGGATATGACCGTTGCCCGCCAATTCATCAGAAACAAAAACAGGATGATCACCACAAAGAGACTTCCTTCCAACAGTGTTTTGTTGATATTGCTGATAGAGGCATTGATAAAATCAGCCTGTCGGAATATATGCGTGTTGATCTCAATATCCGGTGGAAGATTTTTGGAAAGGTCAGCAATGGTTGCATCAATTTTATCCGTCAGCAGGAGTGTGTTGGTAGCCGGCTGTTTCATCACGGTCATGATGACAGCGGGCTCCCCTCTTAGAGAACCGTCACCAATTTTGGGAGCGGGACCGATTTTGATTTCGGCTACATCTTCTATTTTAACCGTGCGACCATTTGAAGTCTTGATGACTGATTTAGCCAGCTCTTGGATATCACTTGTCCGGCCCATGCCTCTGACGATGTATTCGTTTCCGAACTCATTGACGAAACCTCCTGAGGAGTTTCCATTGGCTTGTTCAGATGCTCCTAACAGCTCTGTGAGCGTAATCCCATAAAAATTCATTTTCTGAGGTGACGCCAGGATCTGGTATTGTTTATATTCTCCACCGATGATGACCACCTGGGCTACTCCACCTGTGGCGAGTAGTAATGGTCGCACTGACCAGTCTGCTATAGTGCGAAGATCCATCTGTGATGTGGAATCCGCTGTCAGGCTGATGAGCATGATCTCGCCCATGATACTTGACTGGGGTGCCATTGTAGGGTTGCCTACGCCTTGCGGTAGGTTTTCGGATATGGCCGTGATTTTTTCATTCACGATCTGCCTTGCCTTGTAGATATCTGTATTCCATTCAAATTCGATCCATACGATCGATATACCTGCAGAAGAGGAGGACCTCACACGTCTCACATTGGTAGCGCCATTGACAGCGGTCTCCAATGGAAAGGTGACAAGTTTTTCAACTTCCTCCGGGGCCATACCATGTGCTTCGGTGAGCACGACCACGGTGGGTGCTGTCAGGTCCGGGAATACGTCCACTTCCATGCGGGTAGCGACAATGGATCCAAAGACGATGAGTAAAACGGACGCCACGACCACCAAGAGGCGGTTGTTGAGCGCAAAATGTATGATTTGGTTTAGCATGTCGTAGCGGTTTAATGTTCGTGACCGTGCGCCGGAAGCGTACCCGAAGCGGTGGATAATTTGATCTGGTATGCACCTTTGCTGACGACGCGTTCCCCTTCAGAGACTCCTGATAATACCTGTATCTGTAGCCCATCAGTAGCTCCTGTTTTGACCTCACGCTTTTGAAAGCTTTCTCCTTCGGTCTGTACATATACATAGAAAACGCCTTGCTCTTCCATCAGCGATGCATAGGGTATCAATAGAGCCGGTGAACTGCCCGACAGTAAAAAAACTTCTACGACAGAGCCCGGAATAAACTCACCTTGCGCATCAATTTCAAAGGTGATTGGGACAAAAGGGATGCTGGCATCAGCACTTTTTCCAAAAGAAATGAGTTTTCCATTAAGTTCGCGTGTGCTGTATACTTTGCTTCCCTCGGTTGTCTTAAAATTGGCTGCAGATATGGAGGCGAGTTTGGAAAAGTACTTTTGAGATACTTCAGCCCGCAGGATTAATTTTTTATTCTTAGAGATGGTTGCCAGCGCCTGGCCCGCTGTCACATATTGACCACTCTCCACTAAAATGTTTTTCAGATATCCACTGATCGTGGCGCTCACATTTTGCTTTTTTACGTTAAAACCACTGTTTGTTTTAGCTGTATTCAGGGCTGTCTGCGCGTTTTCATACCGCAGTTTTACTTCTACAAATTCCTTTTGGGAAATAATCTGGTCTTTCACCAGTTCACTTGCCCTATCATAATTGGCTTTCGCCGTGGCCAGATCACTTTCTGCTTTTTGCACCTCTGCGCGAAGGCTACCCATGACCACTTCATTACTCTTGATGGAAAACATGGTTTTTCCTGCCGGAATAGCCCTCCCTGGGGCCATCTGCTGGCTAGTGAAAGAAACAATACCATTGACCTGGGCAATGATGACCTCCTCATCTCCCGGAGCTGAAAGGATTTGTCCACTGGTCTTTATAATCTCGCTAAAGGGTTTTATCCGGGCGGGAACAGTAGCAAAATCAACCTTCCAGGCCTGTTCTTTAAGATACGAGATATCGCTTCCTCCCCCAGTTTCTTCCGCTTGATTTGCCAACGCTGTTGTTTCGTCCGGATAGACTGTAATGTTTTCCAGCGTAATTGTATCCAGATAGGTCGGCGTTTGAATATAAAATACCAGGTTATACACCCCTTCTTTTTCCGGTGTCATCCTTAGTCGGAATATTCCCGGGACTTCTGGCTTGTCGGCAGTAATGGTTTGAACGCCATTTGATCCTGACAAGGTTAAATTGATGGTGCCTTCAGTGATAGGTTTAAAATATTCTCCTAAGATGGTAAAGTGTGCAGCAAAGCGACTCTCCGTGCCTGTCACGAGAGGTTTAAACTCAACAAAGAGTTCAGTTTTTTGGGAATAGATTGTAAACGCCAATGGTTCAAGTTCAACATGGGCGGCATCATCATGTGGATGGCCACCCTCGGCATCGTGTGAATGACCAGGCTTACAGCTATATAAGACAAGACAGCCTAGCACCAGGAGGTGAAAGAATTTTTTCATTTTACGTGGTTTTGAAATCAGGATATCAAAGGATAAAAGCTGTGTCGTAGTGACATCAGCGTTTTAATTTTGGAAAATAAAGCGATTGAAACAAGGCATTGCAAAGGATTGCGATGCAAAAGAGAAGTACTTATGCCTTTGGGGGTTGCCATATATCTCCAGAGAAGGAGGAAGAGGGGCAGGTAGTGATTTCAGCAATCACAATGTCTGATTGAATAATTGACTTTGAAGAGTCAAAAGTCGAAGTAGATACTGGTGGAAGAGAAGGTGTTTGCGATGCAAAATTTACACCTTCATTGTGATGATCATGAAAAGGTAATTTATCATGATCACTATGCTCATCCTGGTGATGTTTTTTTTCAAGATAATGGGAGGCCAAAAAGGAAAGAAAACTGATTTCATCAAGAGCGTGCTTGTGATCTTGAAAATGGGAGATCAGGCCACCCAATTTGAACAAAGAAATGGTATACCCAGTCGGCATGGCAAAAGCCACGACGTTGAAAAGAAGATATAAAATGACCCATTTATTCATTAGAGATCATAAAGATAGCAAAATCAAGCGTTTACCGACTTTCTATTAACAACAACTTACCATTTACCCCCCTTCATGCATGAGTGATCATCTCACCATATAAAAAAAAGCCCCGTCACCGGGGCCTTTATTCTTGCTCATTTCAAAAACATCTCATGAAAGGAAGAAATATGAGCAAGCTCAGTTTATTTCGAGATAGTTACCGCCATTGTCTTACGCTCACTACCTGTAGTCACAGATAAGATATATAATCCGGGGTGAAGGTTACTTGCGTCTAAAGTGTGTTGTTGCTTACCCGTTGGTTGTGTGCCCGTATAATCGGATACCAATCTAAAGCCCGTCAGATCGTATAATTCGACACGGACTGTTGATGCTTTATCAAGGGTATAATCGATCAGTATGATGTCAGAAGCAGGATTGGTATACCGGATGATGACCGGACCATCTGTAAATCCACTGGCTGCATTGCTCGCCGCTTGCGCACCTTGCGGAAACTCATCAAAATGAAGAGGTTCAAACCCAAGTTCAAACACCAGGGTTACGCAAAAATGATCTTCACACTCATTGGTCGTATCTGTCATGAACAGGCATACAGTGTACATGCCGCTCTGATTGTATTCATGTTGCGGGTTTTCTTCTGTAGAGGTGTTTCCATCTCCGAATTGCCACAGCCAAGTTGTATGCTGAGTTCCGCCGGTAGAATTATTGTTGAAGAATACAGTACCGTTTTCGACTTCAAATGTGAATGAGGCAGTGCACTCCGGTTCGCCAACGGTTACTTCATGGCATACATCGCTGACACATCCTGTATTATCTGTGATGATCAGACAGACCAGATAGGTACCTGGATTTTCATAGGTATGATATGGACTAGCGCCATCACCTTCATGTCCATCCCCAAAATTCCAATGATATGAAATGATATCATGCTCACTGGTAGAGGTGCTGTTGAAATGGATCTGTAAAGTTCCGGGAAGCTGTTCCCAGATGAAGGAAGCATGGCAGCCGGAGGTTTCACCCTGCACGGTGACTTCGTGGCATACATCACTTACACAACCTGTATTGTCCGTGATGATCAGGCAAACCAGGTAGGTCCCGGGCTCACTGTAGGTGTGGTTAGGATGTGGCCCTTCACCTTCGTGGCCATCCCCAAAATTCCAATGGTAAGAGATGATATCATGTTCGCTCGTCGAAGTGCTGTTGAAATGAATCGCCAGTGAATCCTCGAATTGTTCCCAGTTGAAGGAAGCATGACATCCTGATGTTTCGCCTTCAACATGTACTTCATG
>JBBRDL010000125.1:0-10506 GCA_038203965.1 Chitinophagales bacterium
TTCTCCAGCCACTGCCAGATCAATTCCTCTTCAAACCCTCTGCTATTGCCGAAACTGATGATTTTTTTCATTTGACTTATCAGCGGTTCCATTCTGATGGTATCTCTTTTTTTCGATAGTAGGTTTTCCATCCCTGCGACATAGAGATCCTGATCAATGGTATCCAACGCATGTTGAATCAACAAATCACTTATCCCTTTTTGAAAAAGTCCATTTCTTATTTTCCCTCTCCCCCACACATCAAGTTTCCATTTGTCTGCAACAAAACTGTTGGCATATCGTGTGTCGTCAAGGAATTTTTCGAGGCGTAATTTCTCCAGTATTTCCAAGCCTTCATCTTCAGAAACTTCCCAGCTCATAAGTTTATTCATCACATCCTGTGTGCAGCGCTCCGCTAGTGCACAGTATTGCATGGCCTGCTGCAGGTGATTCGGTGACTTGGTTGATGCCATAGGAAGGACACAAAATAATTAAAAGCACTTTATTTGATGCTGATCAACTCACCGGATTTGGAATGCGGTGATTGTGCAGTGGAGATAACCATAAAATATCCACCACCACCTGCGCCACAAAATTTTACATACACCCCTGGCATTTCTATCATTTCGTCCCATTGATCTTTGATCGGATCAGGTATAAACATAGAAAAATATTCGCGCTGAAATGCGCTGATCACACTTAAACATTCTTCAAGCTTCTGACCCGTACCTGACAAATAAAAATGAATAGCATGCTCTACCATGGGGATCAGTTCACGTTCAATTTTGTTTTTGAATTCCTGATTCTTAAGCAGTTCTTTGTAAATCTGTACCAAAGGTCCGGTAGATCGTTCAGCTCCGCTATTTAGTAAGTACACTTGAAATCCTTCAGGCCATCCCGGATCTTTAATCGTTTGGAATGAGCCGAATTCATCTTTATAAACTGCTTCACCAGAAAAAGAAACCATAGGATCCATGCCGGAACTTGATCCATGAAAGTAACCCTCCATTTTGGACAGCATACTTAGTTCATTGGCCGGAACCACTGTATTTTCTTTTGTGATATACCGATCATACAGAGCAGCAACAAAAGCGCCTGAGCTACCAAGGCCATACCCGATCGGTATAGTTGCTTCGTAGCTCCAACCCTCTTCGCTATCATTAATGATATGCGCAGCAGAAGCCGCTGAAATGAGATCATGTTTTTTTAACCAATCTACATAGGCCAGCAGTGGGGCATCCTCTGGAATGTTAGTGCTGTTGCTTTGAATCCATTCGCCTTTCCATAACGGCAAGGGTACAGCGAGGGCCTGTGACCCACTGAGTACGCTGTATTCACCAAACAGCAGAAGTTTTGAAGGATAGATACGTGCCAAAGCTTGAAATTATTTGGGTTGTCTGTCATCAAGAAACGGATTCCAATCTACATCATTGACAGGGGCAAGTTGGAGTACTTCTTCACAATAAGAGACTAATGGGGTCCAGACAGAAGATAAGTGTGTGTTAAATAGATCGGATCCAATGATGTGTGTTCCTGCAACGTCTAATACCACTTCTTTTTTAAGGGCAGCTGGCGTGCCAACTTGAGCATACATTTCCTTCATACGTTTTACAGACACTACTTCATCCTGGTTTTTATCATCAAGGTAATAATAGGAGAGATACAATGGATCATTGATTTTGCTGAAATTTTCTTGAGTCATTGTTTCATTAATGATGGACTTCAGGATGACAAGCCCTTCTAATCTATAATGTGTATACCAGTATTGTTGCGCTGCCAGTGGTGCCTTCCAATCATAAAAGTCAGAACCTATGATCAACCTTGAGGCTTGCAGTCCCCAGGGCCATGTCAAGATAAAGGATCTTGGGTCATAATAATCAATATTGGGGGATAACATGATCTGAGCCTCTACCAGATCAGGATACCTGGAGGCTAGATAGAGGGCAAATGTGCTTCCGGTAGAGCATGATAGCACGATGACTTTATCACCAAGCGCTTTGGCAACGGCGATAGCATCAAGTGCCGATTGCATCCATTGCTCCGGATCGATATTGAGCATCCGATCTCCTCCAGCTAATCCATGATGTTCAAGTCGAGGTAGAAAAAGGTTGCATCCATACCGATGAGCTAAGGCCTCGTGAATAGGATCACCCTCTTCCTGACTCGCCGCATTACCATGTAGATATACTATACTATAGGCGGTCTTCTGATAGGGTGTAGCCCAGACTATTCGCGCATGGTTGTCAGGTTTGATCATAAGCAATGCCTCTTTTGCATTAATACTGTCTTCAAGAAATTTCAGATCTGCTGTACATTGCTGAATTCTTAATGCTGAAAAATCAGGACGTCCCGGTTTTGGCCCCGCCAGAAAGATCAATACTAAAACCACCAGGATCCCCCCAACAATCAATGGCCATCTTTGCTTTTTTGTAGGCGTCATAAACGGTAAGGTATAAAATGATGCATTAATAGAAGTACGTCCTGATGTATTCGAATATACTATACCTGTTTCTAAATATAAGGACCAGCGATATAAGGATGGCAAAAAGGATGATTAATTTAAAGTTTCGCCCGTGACGTTGGAGGCGTTCTCTTCGGTTTCGGTAGCGGACTCGTGAGGTATAGGACATTTGTTAAGTTAGCAGTTAGTAGTTAGTTAGTAGCTTATAGCTTATAGCTTATTGTTTATAGTGAAGTGAATTTTGGTGAGGGTATACTTTATTAAGCTCTTTGGCCTCTTGCGCCTCTTCTGCCTCTTCTACCTCTTTCGCCTCTTTCGCCTCTTCTACCTCTTTCGCCTCTTCTACCTCTTTCGCCTCTTCAGCCAAGTGTCGTGCGTAGCACTAAAGGTTTTTGTGTCTTTCCCAATAGTTTTGATCCTCAATTTCGGCGATGATCTGTAGATAGTGTTCATACCGCATGATGGAGATACTTCCTTCATCCACTGCGGTTTTTACAGCACATCCTGGCTCATTTCGATGCAGGCAGTTTATAAAACGACATTCATTTGATTTTTCAAAAAACTCCCGGAAATTGTGCGCTACATCCATTGGCTCCAGATTATTAAAAGAGAGCATTTTGATGCCAGGCGTATCGATGATATAACCACCGATGTCCAAGGCAAACATTTCCGCAAAGGTTGTAGTGTGTTGCCCTTTTCCTGAGTAGTCTGATATTTCATCTGTTTTCAACCCAAGCCCTGGTTGGATCGCATTGACAAGGGTTGACTTGCCAACACCTGACTGTCCCGCGACAAGGGTCATTTTATCTTTCAAGGCCGTTTTCAATTCTTCAATACCCTCTCCGGTGATAGCTGAGCAGCTCATTACTTTATGCCCTATTTCTTCGTACATGATTTTGAGGCCTCCGAATATTTCTTGCTCCTCGTCACCGAACAAATCGTTTTTATTGATCACGATGATGACCGGAATATTGTGCGGCTCTGTCATCAGTAAAAACCGATCAATGAAACCCAGTTTTAACATCGGACTGACAATCGTGGTGACCAGCACCGCCTGGTCTACATTGGAAGCGAGGAGATGCAGATCATGCTTCCTGCGCGGCGACTGCCGTACAATATAATTTCGCCTCGGCAGGACTTCGGTAATCACACCCTTTACTTCATCACCTGCTTCGTATTGCACTTCGACTTCATCACCGACACCAACTGGGTTGGTTGTTTTGATGTCGTCCATACGCAGCTTGCCTATGATTCGGGAAGCCAGTATGCTCCCATCTTCGAGTCGTATATCGTGCCAGCTACCTGTCACCCGTGCCACTATGCCTTTCATCTAAAATCGTTGTGGTGGAATGAAAAATTCAAACCGGATCGGATCTCCTTCATACCCCGAAAGTAATCTGGCTAATCTGAATCCTAATGTGATGTTAGCTAATTCAAAATCAACCAACAATTCAGCACCGGTACTCTTGAGCGTACTGGAGCTCGATTCAGGATTGCTGGTATAGGCTACATCAAAGAATGGCTGTAATCTGATCCTTCGCACAAAGCCCACATTTCCTAATCCAATTTCGGGATACAAAAGCGGAAATCCATACGTCACACCCAGTCTGTAATTGTTTTCATCATCGGCTACAGAAAACCCGCGTGCACCAGCATACCTGCTACTGAGCTGTATGGAGCCCTCGCTTAAATCTTGTGTCAGGGATTCACCAATAATTAAAATATAATTGGATGGCTTGAAAGAAGGGAAAGCAAGTTCTACGGAGCCATACAATTGAGCTATGGTAGCTTCTGTAACATTGTCAGCATAACTTATATCCAATCGCTGACCCCATGAAGGATAAGGCTGCTTATATGCTTTGCGACGGCCATTGATTAATAAAAGTCGATGACTGAGGTAGTTGTAATGCAGGTTTTCAGTGCCCTCTTGTGTAGGATTTAAATAGTTGGCCCCCAGATGAAAGGCAGTTGATAGATTCACAACCTGGCTATAGACGCCCGGCGTAAAATTGAAAGGCAGTGTCAACCCGGCATAAGCTTCTTCGTTAACAGACCTGTATTCTGTGCCATCATTAGCAGTGATTTTTTTGCTTAGTTTGCTATAACCTAAATCTATCTCTGGAAACCACATACCCAGCCGTGCATCGAAATACGGTCCGTTGACTTTGTTGTTCCTGTTATATTCATAGCCAGCGGCAAACGTTACATTGTTCATGATATTGTCAGAACGTAACTCAAGACCCCATACCGGATCATCTGCGGTGACAATCCAGCTATGTACATTGATGGCATCGCTCCATGGAGCGTATTTTTTTACTTCAAAGACATTTTCTGCCAGTGGTTCTTCAAGCAAATTTCTCTCTTCAGCACCGGGTACATATTTTATTCCGTCATCTAGGTTTGTCATCCGCCAGTGGCGGGGAGCACCCGGTATTCGCACTAATTTTTTTCCGGTATTAGAATATGCTGTGGCGATTACTTCATCCTGTACAGGATCCCATGCCGGATCATAATGCGCATGGTTGCCACCACTGACCTGATAGAATATGCCTTCTTTCTGGTCGACTGCATACACCTGGTCTAAGTCGCCAATGCTGCAAGTGACAAAAATCCAGGCCCCGGCTTCGATGGGTCTTCCAATTACCACATAGCTGTAATGCGTGATCTGACTAATGGCACCTGTAGTCAGGTTTTGTCTCACGAGACACATTCTTCCCAGGTTGTTTCTTGCTGTAGCGATAAGATTTTCACCATCCTCACTGAAGGATGGATACCCCAGGTACAGGTTTTCTTCATTGGGTAGCTCCTTGATTACTTCACCGGTGACCGCGTCAAGAATATGTAATTGATAATGACCATTCATATCAGTATGCAATGCTGCAATTTTATTTCCGGAGGCATCAAGTGATGGCATAAAATATCCCTTGGAAGGTCTGATATCCATTTTCTTGCCCTGCACTTCATCATACACGACAATCACATTTTTATCGATTCTGATCCATCGGGGATCAACTCTTATCTCTGTCCATACCAGTTTTTGATGGCTGAAGTCGAAATACAAATCATTTTGTAATCCTAATGAAACTACTTTTTTTCTTTTGCCATCCGGTGTAATTTTATAAATCGCCGGAATCGAATCATAGGTCGTAATCGAGCAATAGATACTACCATCTCCGGCTACCTGTGGATAATTCATATCAAAGTATGGTTCACGAAGATTTTTTTCCGGCAATGGAACAGGAGGATAATTTATATCTGCAACCTCCCTTGCTTTCCATTGTTCGCCATATAATTTCATGGCATCGAGATAGAGGTTCCTGTTACTCTTTCCGTAGTAAAGATTGACTGCACCTGAAAACGGATCATAGATCGGCTTCATCCGCGGAGATTCTCTGAAAATCGTATCCCATGTCTCTTCACCAAAGGCGAGATTTCCGCATTGTACCATCAGATAGCCTAAGGGATAGTGGTCAGGAAGAAACTGCCTATATGATCCATTACGAAGCTTATAGTAATTCCAGGGTTCTTCTTCTTTTGATTTTTCACGAAATGGAAGCGTAAACCTGCTGAGTCTACCTCTACCCTGGCGGGTCCATTTTGTTTCCGCATACACTGCATCGCCTTCGCGGAGCCAGTTAGCTATGGCCAAGCCATACATGCCTGAAAAAGCAAGATCACCAAAAATTACTTTAATCAGGTGGCTGATTCCTGTATTGACGGCATTGACTTGCTGCACATGACGATATTCGTGAATGGCGAGTAAATCTGCCCATGGCAATGATCCGAGTTCAAATGGATTTTCATTTGGTTGAATGTAAAATTCAGAAACATATGGCGCAAGACCTACATAGCCGTTTGAAATATTTGTCCGTGGTTGAAGAATGACGGAGATAGGCTTGTAACGGCTTTTTTTATCAATTGGATCTACTGCTGCAAATTTGAGCATCAGCGAAGCTACCCGTCTTGCAGTTTCTTCTCCTCCTTCGGGGTAGATGACACGTAAACTATCATGGCGTAGTTGATGCCATTTTGTTTTAGAAGGAAGTAGCCCAAGCCTTTGAGCATCTATCTCCTCAACAAAGAAAAGAATACATAAAAATAAAAAATATTTTAGGGCTTTAGACATTCAGCGCCACATTGTGAGCGTGAATGGTACCTGCAATATCGATCATCAGTGATGGGTCATGCTCGAAGGCATTGCCGATCACGATCACATCTGCACCTGCTTTTAGATTTTCGGCTACTTTATCGGCTGACCTGATGCCTCCACCTACAATCAATGGAACAGATACCGCGCCTCTGACGGCATCAATCATTTCTGACGAAACAGGTTTTGACGCACCACTACCGGCATCCATAAAAATCATTTTCAACCCCAGCATCTCAGCTGCCATAGCGGTACATACCGCGATATCCGATTTATTGAAAGGAATCGGTGACGTATTGCTCATATATTGCACCGTAGTGCCGACACCTCCGTCAATCAGCATGTATCCAGTCGGGAGTACTTCAAGAGAACTGAGTTTGAGATAAGGAGCAGCAATCACATGCTGACCTATAAGTAAATCTGCATTTCTTCCGGATATCAACGAAAGAAAAAGAATGGCATCTGCTTTATTACTGACCTGATACGTACTGCCGGGAAACAATATCAAAGGTATCTCACACCTTGATCTTATCATGGTCAGACATTGATCCAACTGGCTGTTGACAAGCAAGCTTCCACCGATAAAAAAATAATCTACATGACATCTGACCGAAAGGTCAATGATCTGATCAAGCTTACCAAGCTTCATTTTATCAGGATCAATCAGCACAGCCAGCTTTTTCTTCCCCAGTTGTCTGGCTTGAGTAAGTTCTGTATATATCTGGTGCCGGCTGGTATTCATTGTCCAAAGATAAAAGTTAACTGGATAACCGGACAGGGCTGATTTGCCTCGTTGTGCCCCTAAATACCCTGAAGGAGACTTCAATTTGATTTTTATATCAATTCCTCTTCAAGACATTTAGAGGCACAATGAATTTATACCAAGTCCCCTTCAGGGGATTTAGGGGTAAATAGGTCTTAGGGCAAGACGGATCATGTAAAATGCTTCAGCATCCTCACCTCTTCCTTTGTCAGTGGCCTGAACATACCGCGAGGTAGGTTCTTTTTTGTCAGCCCCGCGTAATAGGTCCTGTCGAGTTTGACCACTTCGTAACCGAAATGTTCGAAGATGCGGCGTACCAGGCGGTTTTTTCCTGAATGAACTTCTATCTGGACTTCTCTTTTACCAAGCCCTTCGACAAAGTGTAGACTGTCTGCTTTGATGGGGCCATCTTCAAGGGTGATACCATCACGAATCTGCTCCATATCCTTTAAGGAGAGATTTTTGTCCAGGGTGACGAGGTATACCTTAGGCACCTTATAACTGGGGTGAGAAAGTTTTTTAGTCAGTTCGCCATCGTTGGTCAGTATGATCAGGCCTGAAGTGTTCCGGTCAAGTCTTCCTACCGGATATATTCTCTCCGGGATTTTCTCGGACATAATGTCAATCACAGTTCTTCTTCCTCGTTCGTCACTCGAGGTAGTCAGGACATTTGTTGGTTTATTCAGCAGGTAATAGACCATTTTTTCCTCGGCTTTTACAGGCTTTCCTTTGAAAGCCACCATATCATTAGCCAATACTTTGTAGCCCATCTCCTGGACAATGACTCCATTGACCGTAACATGGCCCTGCATGATGAGTGTATCAGCTGCGCGACGGCTGGCTATACCGCAGTGAGCAATGTATTTGTTGAGGCGCATTTCCTCATGCGCTCCTTCTTTATTGCGGCGTGTGGGTACCGGCTTTTTTTCCTCTAAGGCCCCTGAATCCTCTACTGGGGACTTGCTCAATTTGATTTTTGGATCTAATACCTCAAACCCATGTGAACGTGAGGGTGTGTGTGCATCCGGTTTGGTTGATTTTACATTTTTATTTTTTGTTGTTCTTTGCGGTTTTGATGCAGGCTTGCGAGAACTGACAGATGAGTCTTTCGTGTTATCCTGAAGGCTTGTTTCTCTTTTAAGTCTTTCTTCTTTCTGTTTTCTGTTAAAGGAATCTTTTGGATCTAACTTTGTATTTCGTCGCAATCTATAAGGGGTGCTGGGATGATCGGATTGGACTTTTTCTCCTTTTGGATTTGACGACTGATTTGATCCGCGTGAAATTCCTTCAGTGGATTTTGCAGTCGTGCTTTTCCTGCCCTGATATGTTGGTTCTTTTGCATCTTTTTTACTATCCTTTCTTTTGGGATCTGATCCCTCTGTTTTATCAAGTGCAGCTTTGCGGCGACCAAAAGAAGTAGATGTTGAACCTACTCTTTTAGACGCACCGCTTTTAGATTTTGCATCTCCTGCCGAAGACTTTTTAGGGTATATTTTCTTACTCTTCATTTTTTTGTTACCGACTTTTTGCCCCTACGGGGCAAGATAGGGATGAGTTTGTTTTTTTGTTACCGACTTTTTGCCCCTGCGGGGCAAGATTAGGGGTTCCTTCTGCTCCTAGCTCCCTGTTAGAAAGGAATTGGTTCGTCGTCTTCATTTATCCTCGATGGCCTTGTAATGACTGCATTGTAGTTGTCTCCGCCCAGTCCTTTACCAGAGATGTCATTGAAGAAGTCATCTCCTGGATCTGTAAACTTCGCAAACTGGCTGATGAATTTAAGATTGATCGTACCTAAGGCTCCATTTCTGTGTTTAGAGATAAGGATCTCGGCCTGGTCTTTTGAAATGGTCGGATCTGATTCCATTTCATAGTAATCAGGGCGGTAGATAAAAGTTACGATATCAGCATCCTGCTCGATAGCTCCAGAGTCCCGAAGGTCGGAGAGTTGTGGACGTTTGTTACCGCCGCGGGTCTCAACGGCACGACTCAACTGTGACAGGGCGATAACGGGCACTTCAAGTTCTTTGGCCATCGTCTTGAGTGCGCGGGAAATTGAACTGATCTCCTGCTCACGCGTGCCACCGCGCTTACCATCAGGGCCTGCAGACATGAGCTGCAGGTAATCCACGATGACTAATTGTATATCATGATGCATCTTGAGACGACGGCATTTGGCACGAAGTTCAAAGATGTTGATGGCCGGCGTATCATCGATAAAGATGGGTACTTCGCTAAAGCGCTCTACGGCACTGTTGAGTTGCTGCCACTCGTAGTCTTCCATTTGTGCATTTCTCAGTTTGGAGCCCGGGATCTCAGCGACCATCGACATGAGACGATGGGTGAGCTGGAGGGCGGACATTTCAAGGGAGAAGAAAGCTACAGGGCGATTATAATCAACGGCTGCATTTTTAGCCAATGCCAGACAGAATGCTGTTTTACCCATACCTGGGCGGGCGGCGACGATGACAAGGTCAGATTTTTGCCAACCGTTAGTGATTTTATCAAGTTCAGTAAAACCTGAAGGCACACCTGTCATCCCGATTTCTTTTTTGGAAAGGGACTCAAGTTCTTTTTGTGCTTTTACGGCCAGGTCACCGAGTTTGGAATAACTGCGGTTAAGGTTTTTCTGGGTGATGTCGAAAAGGTTGGTTTCAGCCTCATCGAGCATCTGGAAGACGTCTTTGGTGTCTTCAAAGGCATCGCTGATCGTGGATGTGCTCACGCGGATGAGTTCGCGTTGGATATGCTTCTGCGCGATGATTCTGGAGTGAAATTCCAGGTTGGCGGCACTGGCCACTTTGTTGGTAAGCTCTACGAGAAAACCTACGCCTCCCACCATTTCGAGATTGCCGGACTTCTTGAGAGCTTCGTGGACGGTCAGGATATCGACCGGCTGGGAGCGCTCGAAGAGGTGCATCATGGCTTCGTAGATGACGCCATGAGGTTTTTTATAAAAGCTGTCTGGAGTCAGGATGTCCAGTACGATGGCCATGGCATCCTTGTCGAGCATGAGGGCGCCCAGTACAACTTCCTCTATCTGAGTGGCTTGCGGCTGTATTTTGCCGTAAACCAGATTGGTGAGGTCGTTGTCGGAGCGGATCGGTTTGAGTCTGCTGCCAGAGGTTTGGGGGTTATATTGATTAGGCTCAGCCATTT
>JBBRDL010000126.1:0-10470 GCA_038203965.1 Chitinophagales bacterium
CTTTTTTGGAACCTGCAAAGCACATGATATCAATCCTTATGAGTGGCTAAAAACGACACTAGAGCTCATCCCGGAAACAAAACTGTCGGAACTACATAAACTTTTGCCAGGAGGCAAGATGTAGTTGGCCGGACGCATACAATTCAGCTATCCTGCAGGGCAAGAGACCTATGAATGCACTTACATCTCCGGATATACTCTTTAATTGAGCTGAATAGTTACAAAATATCTAATTGAACAAACTCTTGTTTATAGGCTTTATACTATAAAGCATTCCTATACTGATTCTGTTTTAAAGACTCCTCACGGGGGATACAACTTCCTTCTTTGGAGAAGTGATTTCAAGTCTGTCAAATGACCTGATTGCGCTTGTTGAATTCAATTGACTTTAACTGCTATTTTCCAATTACGGATATGGAGCTTACTTTTAAGAGACTCCCAAGTGTCCTTCATTAAATTTTAGCTAGACCCTTCGAAACCGATTTTACTGCAACAACAATATAGTTTTTGAATGGGAGTATTTATACTGTTGATCGAATACTGTAATAAAATACAATCCACTACTTTCTGAACTGATGTCGAATTGATAATAACTTTGTGCGAGAAGGCTAAAGCTTTTAAGCTTTCGACCTAAAATATCATAGACTGAAATATCGCCTGTAAAGTCTTGTTTAAAATCAATAGATATATTTCCATTTGTTGGATTTGGGAAAATATTGAAATCTACTTCAATAGGAGTTACTTCGACATTTGTTTGAACTTGCATTCCAAGTGATTGCCCATCAAATCCATAGTATTTGACTGCGCTATTTTCCTCTCCACCAAATTTCTTTGTATAAGCACCTATAATAAAAATTCCATCCTCAAATAAATTGCTAACCTCCATTTGCCTGGTAAATTCCTCATCCGCAATGGCTGAAGTTAAAGAGGATATATAATGCAGAGAATCCGAACCACTATTAATTCGCAAAATATCAAAACCCTCCCTTCCTGTTTTTGATTGAAAAGCAGCTACATAATCATACGAATCAGAAGAATATATAAGGCTGAATGTTTCGTAGACATGAAAATCATCCACACAATTAGTAAGATTATGAAGAATTTCTCCATTCCTATCCAGTACAACAAAAAATGCTGTATGATCTTCCAATTCATTATTGTAATATGGCTGGGTAATATATATTTTCTCATTTACGATATTAAAGTTAAAATAAAGAAAACTGGATGCATCACCTTGGATCAGGTCTTCAACTTGAATTCTTTTTAAAACTTTAATATTATTATAATCCTTTATGTCTATCCAAATTAACTGTGCCTTGGTTTTTTCAGGATAAAATCTATCCTGAAATAGTAAGCACACCAATGTTGAATCATTTAATTTCTTAATAAATGGAGGTTGGCCATATGACCAAAAACTCACTGAATCAGTGGTTTCAAAAAATACTGTAGATATTGGTAATGTATCGGTTAAATTGTGGTATTCATTTAGAGTATAAAAATCATATCCATATCTGATGGTTCCGTCAACTTCCTTTCCAGTTTGATGGAGTACTAAATATGCTGAGTCAATTTTGATTGGATAAAACACCTGATATGAAGGAGCTATATTTCTGATGCTATCCTTCCCTTCAACAGTATTTATCAAATCTCCAGTATTGTAATCAAAAACTTTCCTCACATAATTGGACTGACCTCCGCCTATATTCCAATAAGAAAATAATGTATCTAGGTATTCACCATGACGTTTAATTCCAATCATTTCCAAATTTCCATCATCACGCAAGTACATATTTTTATAATGATCCTGAAAACCATTATTATAGTATGTGCTATAATTCTGCCATCTAACCTGGCCAGAATTGATGTCGATCTGTTCTAGTATATATCCATAAAATTCTGCTCGATGATTTAAACAATAGCTTGAAATTATCAAGTCATTGTTAAAACGATAGCATTGATGTGGCACTACTACATTGTACTTGTTAATTCCTGGCTGATTACCAATATCATAAAATGTTGTGTCCCAGGTAAGATGTTCCCATAAGGGTTGCGCCTCCACAAACTGAATAGTGATCGGATCAGGCTGAGAAAAACATATTCCGCTGGTGCAGAGAACAAAAAAAGCTAAGTTTATAAAATATTTTACCATAGGATTTAGATTTTGGTAGTCTATATTATAAAAAGATCAGGGAACTTAGGCAATTTAGTTCAATTTTCCTAAGTCCCCTATCTTTCAAAGAACCGTGTTCATTCCTTATGGACACTTATAGCTGCAGTTTGTTTGTCTGGTGCATAGTTGAAGAACTGGATTTTCCCCAAAATCGGGGGCATCCACGCAAAAGACGCCATCAGGCTCAACATATTCCACTTCTGTGTATACTCCCTGTGAATTCCGGCAAACGCGTGTATGTCTTTCACAACAATCCACACCACAAGCAACTTTTATGTAGCTGGTAGAACCATTTGGATAGTCAATAATACAGTTATAATAGCAACTCGCCTTGATAAATATAATATTGAAAAATAGACCCTGTAGACATGGAAAGGTTCCTATTGGAACATACTGAGCTATGATAGCTTGTTCAATTTGATTTAAAATACTAAGCTCAAAATTGGTAATAAAAGTTGATAAAGAAGAACCTCCCGCAGTTATTGCAGAATTAAATGCTGTAGTAAAGGCAGAACAATTATGAGATATTATTTGAAAATCACCCATAGTAAAATCTGTCATACCACCCGCAGAACATAAATAGTATTTGAACACGACCGTAAATGTACAACCAATATACCCTGGTATTGCAATCTGCATAGTATCAATGTATTCAATATCATTGCACCCTACACCAATATTAATTGATCCAGGAACACAAGATTCGCCCAGTAATTCAAGAACGGATTTAGTTGAGAGAGTTTCTCCGTTCCGGTAAGTAATAACTGATTCCTTTTCATTCTGTATTGGAATAGCCTCATCCTTGCATGCGGTGGGAATAAGTGCTATACCAATAAGAAGTAAAAAGATTACAATTCCAAAAGAGGAATTCTTTAACCTGCGTGAACTTAAAAATGAATTAGGTTTCATGATTTTTTGAATTAAAAGGTTAAAAATTAAATTCGGACAAATCTTATAAAACTAGATGATTGAACACATCCATCAATATAATGGCAAAATATCTATACGAAATTAAATGCATTTAAATCATGATATTATCATGCAAAACGATTGTATTAAAATATACCATGTTTGATTCTTAGTAGGGCAAGAGTGGTCTTAAATGCACCAAAAGCAAAACGGGGTCAGTGCTCGTTTTAAAATAAATAGATACTTACTAAATTGTTTATCAGGCTCTATAATAGTACTCCTGGTTACGCCAGCAATAACTTACAAACCCGAAAGAGGAGATTATTGGTTTCGGGGTATATTCTGTGGTAGGAATATATATGCAAAAGATGAATGGAGATATTCTATATTGGTGTTCATCGTATTTCAAAATTATTTTTCCCATTAAATCATACACCGTCTATGCAATGCAAGAATGCATAGCACCGGATGATTTCATTTAAATACAATAGCTTGATTGGGTCAGGCAATAATCACTCAATGAGGCATTTACCCTCATTTACTTCTAAAAACAACTGTCAATTCTTATCTCCAAAACAATATAAAGAGGAGAAAATAAATATAAAGGGCAGCATGAAACTTCTAATCACGGCTGATAAGAATAAAACTATTGGTAGTGATAAAGTATAAAAAAAAACGAATATCCAAGCTTGAAATGTTAAAGTTTCAAATATATCTGCATTCGATTAAGAGATGTCCAAAATATTCACATTCCCTTTGAGGTTGAAGCAAGCTTACAATTTCGGCAATGGAAAAAATAAAATATCTGATAGAATACGCGTGAACAGAAGCGGGCTAAAATTATTTCGGACAGCGTGACAAAAACAGCTCACATCATCTCTTCCACGCAAACGAAGAAATCATTTTATCAATATCTTCTTTGATAAAAGTGACGATCGGTGCGAGGCTATCAGGCTGGACTCTGGAATCAAAGTAGAGCGCGGCTTTGAAAAAATGCGCTGTGGTATCTGAAACAAAAAAGTGAACAGGCGAAGCAGCAGGCCCGGTCCAGTTGAGTAAAAGTCCACCTACCCCCTGCGGATTTGTGATCCTCGATTCTTCCATATAGTTGGCCCGTTCATTGATTTTATTGGCGATCACAAAGGCATCGCGTACCAGGTCATTATATTCTGCCGTGCTTTTAAGCGGAAGATAACTGCAGTGGATTCGTGCATTGAACGCAGGCATAAAAATATCAAACCAACACGATTCCTTTTTGTCCTGTATCTCCGCATACGACGGATACTGAAATGTAAACGGGCAGTTCGGAACATTATACACCACACTATCTCCTACAGGATATTCTATTTTGGGATAGCCTCTTGGTCGTGGTACTTGTCGATCATCACCACATCCGATGAGGAGAAAAATGCCTGCTATGACAATACAAATTCTGATCATGTGTCTATCTGGACTTTGATACGCTCTATTCGCTTTGGCGAGACTGAAAGTATTGTAAACGAAAATGGAGGCAAGACTATTTTCTGACCGATGATTGGCATCTTACCATTGATATCGAGTATCAATCCGGCGAGTGAATCTGCATCCCCATCGACCTCATCGAAGCTGGCTTTGTCCACATTCAGGATCCGGCATACATCGATGAGCATGGTCTTGCCTTCAAATATAAATTCCTTGTCACTCAGTCTCCGGTATTCCAATTCCTGATCTTCATCAAACTCATCTTTTATATCACCGATCACTTCTTCGATGACATCTTCCATGGTGACCAGGCCGGATGTACCACCATACTCATCCACTACGATCGCCATGTGCAGATGTTCACGCTGAAAATCTTTCAGCAGATCATTGATCTTACGGGCTTCAGGGACATACAGCACTTCTTTTCGCACCAGCTCAGGCCAGGTATGCGGAGAAGGAGTGGCATCGATGTAGCCTATTAGGTCTTTGACATAGAGCATCCCTTTGATATTGTCGAGCTGCTCTTCGTACACGGGTAATCTGCTATATCCTCCTTCTTTGACGATAGCCAGCATTTCTTCAAGACTCATCGCTGTATCCAGCGCGATGATATCCATGCGCGAGCGCATGATCTGCTTGACAGCGACATCATTAAAGCTCACGATCGACTTGAGTATTTCGGCTTCGATCTCGGAGTCTTTGTCTTTCGCCACAGCAAGGTCGATAGCTTTGTCTATATCTACTTTGTTAGCGCCGAGCACACTCTCGGTGCCGAGTTTTTGCTCGAGGGTGTTACCCCATTTGACCATCACTTTATTGAGTGGTGCAAAGACGGTCATCAGTACATTGACAGGCCCACTCATCAGTCTTGCAAAAGCAATGTTATTAAGGTTGGCATATATCTTTGGAACTACCTCTCCAAACAAGACCAATAAAAAGGTGATGCCTACAATGGTGATCATAAAACTGAAAAACGCAGCCCATTGATACGCCGTCAGCCAGGAAAAAGCAGGTAACATATACACCGCATCGCCCCAGTGTGAAAAGGTACCGGTGGGTAAGAGGATTCGAAGCAAATAATAAGAAAGAATGACGATCGCGATATTGACCAGGTTGCTGGCAATCAGAATCGTAGCCAGTAAACGTCTGGGTTTCTGTCTGAGGCTGAGGATGCGTTCGCCGGATCGGTCTTCTGCATCTTCTATAGTCCTGAGTTGATTTCTATCGAGTGAAAAAAAAGCTACTTCAGAACCATTGATCAGGGCAGAGCATAGTAATAGAAAAAGTAAGAGCACTATTCCACCTAACAAGTCCCATTGAACAAGCATGATGAATAAAATCGAATGGGGTTCCGTATCCAAAGCGGGGCGTTTAGGTCAAAGATATCAGCTGATCAGAATGGAAGATCGTCATCAGCATGTTGTTCACCGCTGGAACCGGAAGATGTATTGGTATCATGGGTGGTGTCATCGGGATGCAATTCATCATCCTGACCTCCCGGTCTTGAATCTCTGCGATCCAGTACCCTGAAACTATTGGCGACCACTTCGGTGACATAGCGGTCATTGCCTTCTTTATCCTGGTATTTGCGATGGGTAAGTTTGCCTTCCACAAAAACCTGGCTCCCTTTTTTGAGTTGTTTTTCAGCTCGCTCAGCAAGCGCACGCCATGCTACCACATCATGCCATTCGGTGGCGGTTTGCCATTCGCCTTTTTTGTCCTTATAACTTTCATTGGTTGCCACAGAAAATCTGGCTACTGCCACATTTCCTTCAAGGTATTTTACTTCCGGGTCTCTTCCCAGATTTCCGATGAGAATAACTTTATTGACCATAATTCAGGATGGATTTGCTTCTAACTGGAGGGCAAAGATAGGGAATAATGCTTGAGTGCGGGGTGGCTGGCAAGAAAGCAGTTACACCTTTCCCGCCTGTTGAACATATAAAGCGCCGCTGGAAAAGATCTGGGACGAAATCCATGTTATGGACGATTGGCCCGGTTGGTGGAAATAGGTTGAATCCGTCGAAAAGATCCGCTCGGGTACTGATGGGGATATCGGAAGTATCCTGTTGATCAAATGGCGCACAGCCTTGACGATCGTCCGACCTTTTTTCAACTGGAACTAGGACAAAGTCATAAAAGCCGGATATGAAGGCTTAAAAAAGAAAGTCCTAGACAACCTTAACATCAAGATGAGATTCCGCTGATAAGCAATTATATGGCCGAAGGAGGTGTTATATACGGATCTTCACATCGCAAGTTGCTTGTTTCTTATGCTCAGACCTTTCATTTTACTACTCATATGCCTTAGTTCATTAGCGGATATAGATGCACAGATCACAGGTATGTGGAAGGTACCTGATGAACATGATGGCATCTTCAAATCCATTGTCGAAATCTATGAGCAAGACAACCAGTATTTCGGCCATGTGGCGCAGGTACTGGATTCTTCCAGGCATACACATTGTGAGCGATGTGAGGGCGAGTTGAAAGATAAACCGCTCACGGGTATGATGATTCTGTATGATCTTGACAAAACCTCGAGCGGAGGTGAAAACGGTAGTGTGCTTAACCCCGGCTCAGGAAAAGTATATTCCTGTTATATCGAGCTGGCATCACCCAACACACTTAAACTACGCGGCTACATTGGCATGCCTGCTTTTGGTAAAACGCTTTATTGGACGAGGCTTTAATTGCTCCCGTCAAATGCCCAGCATTTGTAGCGGGATGCAATAGTGAAGAGTGGAGAGTGGAGTGATGTGCTGAGTTCGTCGAACTGTTTGCTCCTGCCATATCCAGTTATGCCAATCGGGTATTCGGAGATGGTTGGAGCAAACTCCAACCGTGGCAGGCTGCTTTTAGCAGACTCTGCAGAAACTGTATGCCGTGACAGAAGCGATGCGGGGAGAGTCGAAGCATGATGGTTTGGCTAGGCTCACCAACCAAAAAATAGGTGAAAAAAGAAGATAAATGATTAGCGAAAATTAGCGCGAATTAGCGGCGTAAAATTATGCTTAGACTACGGTCTGTTTCCAAATGAAAATCAATACGATTGCCTTCTGTAATGTATTTTCTGGCTGATTTAAAAGTCTTGGGTAAATTTGATCTTTGTTTGAGTCTATATCCAATCCATGATAAAAAAAATAGTGTTGGCTGCTGTGATAAGTGCAGGTTGCGTGATGGGCATACATGCCCAGGTCACGGGCATGTGGAAGTTCACAGATGAAAAATCGAAAGATGAAAAATCAATTGTAGAGATTTTTGAACAGGATAATAAATATCACGGGCGCGTGATTAGCATTCTGCCATCGTCTAAACGTACCCATTGTGATCAATGTAAAGGTGCCCTGAAGGACAAGCCACTGGTGGGGATGGTCATTATTTCGGACCTGATCAAAACACCTAACGGTGGAAAAGATGGAAAAATACTCAACCCTGCCAATGGCAAAACCTATTCCTGCTATATAGAACTGGTGAAACCTGACAGACTTAAATTGAGAGGCTATTTAGGTTTTCCTGCCTTAGGAAAAACGATGTACTATAATCGGATGAAGCAGTGATATGCTAGCAGTTAGAAGTTGATGGGTAGATAGGTAGATAAGTTGAAACTATAAGCTATAAGCCATAAGCTATAAACTTATCAACCCATCAACTATAAACTTATCAACCCATCAACTATAAACTATAACCTAAAACCTATAACCTATAAATTTTTAGCTAAAAGCAATAAGCTACTTTGAAACAACATCGTCTAAAATCCGTTATTTTGTGACTGACGGCATAGCATAGGGCATTATGAAAAATTTTGTATTTACTTCTTTCTTCATTATTTCGATGGTCCATAGCATAGATGGTCAGGTCACCGGTCAATGGAAATCGACGGATCACATTGATCAGACAGAAAAATCGATTGTCCTTATCTATGAAGCAAATGGCAAACTTTATGGCAAGGTTGAAAAATTACTTCCCGCTGCCACTATCACCCACTGTGCGGGTTGCAAAGGAGAATTAAAAAATAAATCCCTGATCGGCATGGTCATCATGAGTGATATCTCCAAAAAAGGAAATGAAGGAACCAGCGGCAAAATCCTTGATCCTTCAAATGGTAAATGGTATTCCTGCGATATTGAACTAGCGTCCCCGGATAAGCTAAAAGTGACAGGGTATCTGGGTTTGCCTATGTTTGGTAAAACGATGTACTGGAACCGGGTGAAATGAAAAATGAACAGAGAGATGTGAGACGGGAGACGGGAGATGTGAGACGGGAGACGGGAGATGTGAGATGTGAGACGGGAGATGTGAGATGTGAGACGGGAGATGGGAGACGGGAGACGGGAGACGGGAGACGGGAGATGGGAGATGGGAGATGGGAGATGTGAGACGGGAGATGTGAGACGGGAGATTTGAGATTTGAGATTTGATATTTGAGATTTGAGATTTGAGATTTGAGATTTGAGATTTGAGATTTGAGATTTGAGATTTGAGATTTGAGATTTGAGATTTGAGATTTGAGATTTGAGATTTGAGATTTGAGATTTGATCGGAAAAATTCCGCACATTTCCCGGTTGACAGCCCGGAATCGGCTGCCTAAGTTCCGCGCCCCTTCGGGTGGGCACGCTAAATCGCGCCCCTCCCAAGGCCTTCCCTATTACTGAAATGAAGACATTTTCCGCCAAGTCACACGAAGTCGAACGCAAATGGTACGTGATCGATGCCAAAGGCAAAGTCCTCGGCCAAGTCGCCGTGGAAGCCGCACGCCTTCTCCGTGGCAAGAACAAGCCCACATTTACCACCCATGTTGACACCGGCGATTTCGTGGTCGTCATCAATGCGGACCAGGTCGTTTTCACCGGCAACAAGGAGACCGACAAGATCTACACCCGCTTCTCCGGATACGTGGGTGGCAAAATTGTCGAGACTCCGCGCAAGCTGCGTGAGCGCCGCCCCATCCTTATGGTCGAGCGCGCCGTCTGGGGAATGATCCCGAAGACCCGCCTTGGCCGCGCCCAGTTCGGCAAGCTGAAAGTCTATGCCAGTGAGTCCCACCCGCACGAGGCACAGAACCCGACCGTTCACGAAGTGCGCTAACGTTACCAATTTTTTCAATCATCATTATGCCAGCCACCGCCACACACAGCGCCACAGGACGCCGCAAAACCGCAGTCGCCCGCGTCTGGGTCACTGAAGGTTCCGGAGAAATGACCATCAACGGTCTTTCCTTCGAGGACTACCTCCCGACCATCGACCTCCAGAACTCCGTCATCGCACCTTTCCAAGTCGTGAACATGGTCAACAAGTTCGATGTGAAAGCGATCGTCAAAGGCGGAGGCAAGAACGCCCAGGCCATCGCGATCCGCCATGCCATTTCCCGGTCCCTCACACAGGTCGATCCAGAGCATCGCAAGCTGATCAAGCCGGAAGGTTTCCTCACCCGAGACCCGCGTATGAAAGAGCGTAAGAAACCCGGCCAGCCAGGCGCCCGCGCCCGCTTCCAGTTCTCGAAACGCTGATTTCAATATCACGGTTCTTTTTTCCAAGAGCGTGGGTTTTCCGCCCACGCTCTTTTTTATGAAAATTTCCGCAACTTTGCAAAGCCGCCGGTGTTTTTCGTAGGCTAAGATTTTTCAAAAACGCATATGAATAAGAACGTATTGTTTCCTGGTGTCGCTCTGGCGATCGGTTTGGGTGTTGGCTTTGGTGTCGGGAAAACCGGCGCTCCAAACGAAGATGCGGCCGTCACCGCCGAACGGGAAATGAGGAACAGCCGTTCCGGCGAACGTGGATCGGATCGCGATGGCGAAGCCGCCCGCAAGAAAGGCGCGCGCAGTGTGGATGAGATTTACAGCAAGCCCGGCCAGAGTAGCCGCGTTCAGGCGCTTCTGGATTTTTACTCCAACCTCGGTCCCGACGAATTCGCATCCGAGGCCGA
>JBBRDL010000127.1:0-10448 GCA_038203965.1 Chitinophagales bacterium
ATACGGCTGATCCGAGGATGATGGATTCACCTTTGAAGGAATACCCTTCGGTGATTTTAGATTGAAAGACTTGGTGGTCCATAGTAAATTATGCTTGTATGCTAGGGTGCTCAAATTAATAAAACAAATTTGACTTAAGGACATTTCGCATAAAGCGTAGACTTGTGTTTCTATTGGTAGAGGGCGACGGAGCACTGTTTTATTCGACAGAGCGGCGCAGCCCCGCGTCCCCTGTTTTCCTGCACTGCGTTGCGGAAATCCTGGGGGGCTGACCGCGAGCATTTTTTGAAACATGCTGGTCAACGGCTATTCTGAAAAACCCCAGAGCGGCGCAGCCCCGCGTCCCCTGTTTTCCTTCACTACGTTGCGGAAATCCTGGGGGCTTTGCGCGAGCATTTTTTGAAACATGCTGGTCAACGGCTATTCTGAAAAACCACAGAGCGGCGCAGCCCCGCGTCCCCTGTTTTCCTTCACTGCGTTGCGGAAATCCTGGGGGGCTGAACGCGAGCATTTTTTGAAACATGCTTGTAGAAAGTTATTCTGAATTTGAACAGAGCGGCGCAGCCCCGCGTCCCCTGTTTTCCTTCACTGCGTTGCGGAAATCCTGGGGGACTGAACATTTATATTACAAAGTTAAAATCAGATACGAATTACGATTATTTAATTGCATTTGGTTCTTCAGATACCTAATTTTAAAGCCTAATCACCAGTTGTATGAAAAGAAACATGCACATACGTGCTTCTGGGCTCATTTTCAGATATGCATCTGAATTAAGGTCGCACCAAACTTTAGCAGAGAAGATGCTTTGGGAGAGAATTGGGAACCGTCAAATAGAAGGAGAGAAATTTCGTAGGCAACATCCTGCTAAAAAATTTGTACTTGATTTTTATTGCTATAGACTTAGACTAGGCATTGAACTTGATGGCAGACAGCATTCATTACCAGCTAATCAATTTCACGACAATGACAGATCAGAAATTCTTGAGGATAATGGTATTTATATTCTCAGATTTACAAATTTTGAAGTTATTAACTCGATTGATGAGGTCATTGAAAAAATCAAAAGTGCTGTATTAGAGTTAAAATCAAATTTTAAGCAAGATTGATAATTCCTGGCCTTTGCGCGAAGGGGTTCTCCCTGGATTCGATAGAAACAGGGAGTCAGAGGGCTGCGAAAGGAAAAAGGCCATTTTGAATTTCTCTTTGGCGACGGAGCACTGTTTTAATCGACAGAGCGGCGCAGCCCCGCCTCCCCTGTTTTCCTTCACTGCGTTGCGGAAATCCTGGGGGGCTGAACGCGATCATTTTTTGAAACATGCCGGTCAAAGGTGGGATTGAAAATATTCAAATTCTTTCGATGATCATTACGATAGCCAACACAGCCGCAATGGCGCTTACTCCATAATTCCAATATTGCTGCTTTACGTTTCCAACTTTCATAACAAGGAAGTTCACAAGCATGATACATGTTACAATGACGATCTGACCAAGCTCAACACCAACATTAAAAGCGAAAAGGGCTAGTGCAAAATCCTCTTTCACGGTATAGATCGCCCCGAAATAATTGGAAAAGCCCATCCCATGTATAAAACCAAAAAACAACGCCAGGAAATAATTGAGGTTCCATCGTTTATGTTGTTCGGGCTTGAACCAGAAATTTTGAAAAGCCGTCAGGAGTATGGTGACAGGGATAAGCAATTCTACCAGGTAAGGAGACACTTCCAGGATGTCCAGTGCAGAAAGCGCAAGTGTCACGCTATGGCCGATGGTAAAGGCAGTCACCAACATCAGGATTTTCTTCCAGTCAGCTATGGAGAAAACAGCGCACAAGGCTATGATAAACAGGATATGATCGTATGCATTGAGATCAGCAATGTGTTCAAAACCTAATTGCACATGGACAGGAAACATAGGATTGATTTAGGTAGAAAGGCTTGATAGCAGGTTGACAAATCTATTACCTTAAGGCTTGTTATCTTAGCGGTTTCTTCAGATTTTATACCAGAGAATGACTTTGTCCTACAAAAACGCAAGTGAACTGCACCCAAATGAAACCGGCAGCATCATCCGCTTTGAGGATATGATCATCGCCGGCAAACTCATGTCGATGGGCATATTGCCTCATGCCCGGATTGAAATGGTCAGAAGAAATGCACTGGGACAAACATTGATATATCGCATCAACAGCCGTTTTAAAATCGCCCTGAGGAGAGATGAGGCCAAAACGATTATTATAGCCGGAATATGAGTTCAACCCCAAAGGCAGATCAGAAGCTCGTGATCCTGGCCGGCAACCCCAATTCAGGCAAATCCACCTTATTCAATCTGTTGACCGGACTCAATCAGCACGTAGGCAACTATCCCGGTGTAACCGTGGATCGGAAGACAGGATCATTGCATCTATCCGCCGAACAAGAGGTAACGCTGCTGGACTTGCCTGGAGCTTACAGTATGTATCCATCGTCTAAAGACGAGCGAGTAGTGATTCATCAGTTTTTGTCAGAAAAAAAGCAACCGGACGTAATTGTATATGTAGCTGATGTCAGCCAGCTTGAAAAGCAGATACTCTTGCTCACCCAATTGAAAGACCTGGGATACCCGATCATTCTTGTGCTCAATATGGTGGATATGCAAGGTGTCACCATTCATGCCGACATGCTGGAGGACCACTTCAAGATACCCGTTATACCTGTCTCCGGAAAGACAGGGTTCGGTATCATGGCTTTGAAACTTCAAATAAGCCACTTACTGGATGATACACCTGCAATAGCTGAACCGTACTATAAATTTTCAACTCAAGAGAAACTACTCACGGACTCTTTAAGTGAAAAAATTCCTTTTCCAACTGCTTATGGCAAGTTGTTGACGATTCATCATTATGAATGGCTTGAACATTTAAGTAAGGACCAGAAAGCATCGATACGGGATAAAGCAACCTCGGAACAATTTAATTCTATTCAAGCTCAGATCAACGAGACGTTGTCCAGGTATGATCGGTTTACACCGTTGATCCGAAAGGCTCTTCACCTGGATGAGGGCGGGGCCGGTATGAAATTTACGGACCGGATTGATCGATGGGTGATGCATCCGGTCCTGGGGTCGGTTATTTTCTTTATGATCATGCTTCTGATATTCCAGGCCATATTCGCATGGGCTTCTGTGCCTATGGATTTAATTGAATCGGCTATGGGTCAACTTGGGCAGGGTATACGATCTATTATTCCACCCGGATGGGTCACGGATCTGGTCTGTGATGGATTGTTGGCAGGTCTGACAGGGATACTAGTTTTTATACCTCAGATTGCCATCCTTTTCTTCTTTATCGGCATCCTTGAAGAGATCGGGTATATGGCTCGGGCGGTGAGTATGTTTGATGTGATGATGCGTAGAGTAGGGCTCAATGGGCGAAGTATCGTGGCGCTTGTTTCCGGAGGTGCTTGCGCCATCCCTGCCATCATGAGCACACGCAATATCAGTAACTGGAAAGAAAGGTTGATTACCATCATGGTCACGCCGTTCATCAGTTGTTCGGCACGCATTCCTGTGTATGCCATATTGATTGGATTTGCGGTGCCTCAGGGACGAATTTGGGGTTTTGAGCAGCAGGGACTAGCGCTGATGGGATTGTATGGCATTGGGATCGTTGCTGCTTTGGTATCGGCGTATATTTTAAAACTGGTGATTAAAACGCAGGACCGGAGTTTCCTGATGATGGAATTACCGATTTACAGGCAGCCTGTAGGGAAAAACCTATTTTTTCTGGTCTATGAAAAGACTAAAGCGTTTGTGGTAGGTGCCGGTAAGATCATTCTCATTATTTCATTAGTGCTATGGTTTTTGGCAAGTTTTGGTCCGGGGCCATCTGTTCCGGTGCAAGGAAGTGACGCGCTTAACACATATACACCTTCAAGGCCTGCTTTAGAGGATTCTTATGCAGGTATTTTAGGAAAAGCGATTGAGCCGGTGATCGAACCGCTCGGTTTTGATTGGAAAATAGGGATAGCACTGATATGTTCTTTTGCTGCAAGGGAGGTATTTGTAGGCACGATGGCGACCATCTACAGCATCGAAGACGATGGTGATGTCACTTCTATCCGCACCAGTATGTCCCAGGACCGGAATTCCAGAACCGGCGAACTAATATATACAACCGCCACGACCTGGTCTCTGCTTATCTTTTATGTCTTTGCCATGCAGTGTATGAGTACTATCGCTATCGTCAAGCGAGAGACTAAGTCATGGAAATGGCCTGCTATTCAGTTTGCGATGATGACCGGTCTAGCGTACTTGGGCAGTTTTGTGGTGTATCAGGTGTTGAGTTAATTCTTCCCCCTTTGCCCTCTTTAGCCCCTTTGCCCTCCCGCCGCCCTTACGGGACGGGATCTTTGCTGCGCTTCGACCTGAAAGGGGGACCAGATTTTCATAAGTTGCGACCTGAAAGGGTGACCAGTTTTTTACAATGAAGATCCTTGACTTTTCACTCTTCGTTCTTCATTTTTCACTTTAAAACTTACCTTAGCCCTCCGTGAATACAACAACTGAAAAAATCCTCGTTACCGGTGCTACAGGGCAGATCGGGACGGTGCTGACGGAAGCTCTGCGTGCTGAATATAGCCATGATAATGTGCTCGCTACGGATATCAAAAAGCCGGACCATCAAACTGGCTTATTTGAAATGCTGGATATTCTCAATACCCAGCGCCTCAAGGAATTGGTAGAGGAATATAAAATCACCACCATCTATCACCTTGCCGCGATCCTTTCAGCGAGCGGCGAAGCGAATCCACAGAGAACTTGGAATATCAACATGAACGGATTGCTCTCGATTCTTGAATTGGCTCGCGAATCAGGCTTGCAAAAGGTTTTCTATCCCAGCACCATAGCGGTCTTTGGGCAGACTACGCCGAGGATCATGACCCCTCAACATACGGTGATGACTCCTTCGACGGTGTATGGAATTTCTAAAGCAGCGGGTGAATTGTGGTGTGAATATTATCATCAGCGTTTTGGGCTGGATGTGCGTTCGGTGCGCTACCCAGGGATCATCAGCTATCAGTCCATGCCAGGAGGTGGAACCACTGACTATGCTGTCGATATATTTCATCAGGCTATCCTGCATGGAAAATATACTTGTTTTCTGGAAGCTAATACGAGGCTGCCTATGATGTATATGAATGATTCGATACGTGCGACTTTGGAACTGATGCGTGCGCCTGCGGAACAAATAAAGATCAGAACATCCTATAACCTGGCGGCGATGAGTTTTACACCGGCTGAATTGGCTTCCGCCATACAAAAACACATGCCGGATTTTGTCATTGATTATGCACCTGATCATCGTCAGGCGATTGCGGCTTCTTGGACAGAGAGTATTGATGACCATGATGCCCGGGCCGACTGGGGATGGAAACATGAATATGGTCTGGATGCGATGACGCTCGAAATGTTAACTCAACTCAAGAAAAAATATAATCATGTCTGAAAAACTGAACCTGCAGATACAAGCCGAACTGGATGCGATCCGCGAAGCAGGATTATTTAAACGTGAACGGACGATTACTTCACCACAGGGTGCTGAGATCGATACGATTGAAGGTGGAGAAGTGCTCAATTTTTGTGCTAACAATTACCTGGGGCTTTCCTCGCATCACAGGGTGACGGAAGCGGCTATTGAAACCATTCATTCACATGGCTTTGGGATGTCCAGTGTTCGGTTTATATGTGGAACGCAGGATATCCACAAAGATCTTGAAGCAAAAATTGCTGAATGGGTTGGCGCAGAAGATGCCATACTATATGCTGCTGCTTTTGATGCAAATGGGGGATTGTTTGAGCCCTTATTGAATGAAGAAGATACCATCATTTCGGATGCACTCAATCATGCGTCGATCATTGATGGCATCAGGCTGTGCAAAGCCAAGAGGCTTCGATATAACAATAATGACATGGAAGATCTCGAAGCCAAACTCAAAGAGGCGCAGGGATCAAGGCGGATTATGATTGCTACGGATGGTGTATTCTCCATGGACGGCATTATCGCTCAGATGGATAAGATTGTGGAGTTAGCCAGAAAGTATGATGCTATAGTCATGGTGGATGATTGTCATGCAACAGGCTTCGTAGGAAAGACAGGGCGGGGTAGTGCGGAGCATAGTGGAGTTTTTGGCAAAGTAGATATCACTACCGGTACTTTTGGTAAAGCACTAGGTGGTGCGTCTGGAGGATTTACGGCAGGTTCGAAAGAAGTGGTTGCCTTGCTGCGTCAGCGCTCGCGTCCATATCTCTTTTCGAATACTTTGGCTCCATCGATAGTTGGCGCTTCTATTGCGGTATTAAACATGTTGGGTGAAACAACTTCACTTCGCGATAAACTTGAAACGAATGCGACCTATTTCAGAAAGGGAATGACGGATGCAGGTTTTGATATTGTGCCTGGTGTACATCCGATTGTTCCGGTGATGCTTTACGATGCAAAACTCTCTCAGGTATTTGCAGATGATCTGTTGAAAGAAGGTGTCTATGTGATTGGGTTCTATTATCCGGTAGTGCCGCAGGGTAAAGCTCGTATCCGTGTGCAGATCTCAGCCGGCCATGAGCGGGAGCATTTGGATAAGGCGCTGGAAGCGTTTGTGAAGGTGGGGAAGAAGCATGGGGTGATAAGTTAGCAGTGAGTAACTAGCAGTTAGAAGTTTAGGGTTTAAGTTATCCGTTGATGTATAGTAATTTCAACACTAATCATTAAGATTTAAGACCATAGACACGCAGACGAAAGATGCATGGCACGTATTAGCTAATTCAGTGAGCAAATTCAAAGCCTTTTGTCCTTTGTCGTATGTCTTCTGTATAAAAGCCTGAAATCTCTAAAGCCGGTACTCCTTTATTAGGCATCTGGCATCCCTTTATCGGGCACCTCTCAATCTGACCTTGTCCAAAAAGAAGACAAATACTTACATTTTACGGTTGTAATCGCAAATAGTCATAACAATTTTCGGTTATAACCGTAAATGGATATGGAAGCATGAATTGCTGCCCAATTTGCTGGAGGCGTTGGCCAGACAGGTAGACAATGAAGTCACGTATCATGATCTGGCTGGATTGCTGGGTGTAGACAATGATACGATCAAGCGATATATTGATTTGCTTGAAAGGAATTTTGTCATCTTCCGGTTACGATCGTTGAGTCGAAATCTTAGAAATGAATTAAAGAAGAGTCGTAAAATCTATTTTTATGACAATGGCGTCAGAAATGCAATTCTCGGAAACTATCAGCCTTTGGCCTTGCGAACGGACACAGGAGCACTTTGGGAAAATTTCTGCATTAGCGAAAGGATTAAAATACACTTCTTCAACCGAACAGAAATCAAGTCCTTTTTCTGGCGCACCAAACAGTAGCAGGAGATAGACTACATAGAAGAAATCAATGGAGAATTATTTGCTTTTGAATGCAAATGGAATCCGAAGGCTAAGGTATCGTTCACTTCTACTTTCCGGAATGCATATTCACCAAAGGAGTTAAATGTCATGCATAGGGAGAATTATATGGAGTATTTGGTGTCATAAATGGAAGATGCCAGACTTGGAGATGCCAGACACCTGACTTATCTCCTCTTGACAATTATTACCTAATTAGAATCTAATACTTCTGAAACTAAAATCTATATAGCCCCTCACGAGCTTCATCCAAAAAGGGCTAAACCCCTTTTCTACAAACCGCCCCTTCAGGGCTTAGGAAAACAGTGGAGTATAAAAAGGCGTAGTAGCAGCGAACAATTAGCATAATATTTACAATATTATTCGTGACTTATGCGGATGTAAAGAGCCCTGAAAGGGTATTCATGGTAGCGGTGGGGTTCAGCCCCTACGCAATAGTAAGATCATCTCGAATGTAAACAAAATTGAATACTATCCTACCTAATATTATACTCCGTCACTTTGGCATCTTTCCATTTCTCTGAAAGCATTGCCGTGGTTTCTTTATCCATTTGAATCGAGCTAAACATAATTGAATAAAGTAGTTTAAATTCCGGATTGAAATATTGAAATTTTATTTTTTCATTGTAGGAATCTAAATCATCCAGCATGTATTTCTCTCTATTTGAGTTTATTTTGCCTTTGATGGTTTCATCCTTCAAATTGAAAACATATAGATCGCCATTTAGCTCAATTGAATAGCCAAGACCAAATTCCTGATATTGATAGGTTTCATTATTTCCACCTCGTATAAATGAAAATAATTGTGGATGAAGCGAGTTGTGTAACACCGCATCCTCCAATGCAGGAATAATAATTTGGTTGATCTGCGTTTTGTTGTGGCATATCACCCATAAGAAATTTGGCATATGGCCCGGAATTGAATTGTCATAGTCTTTGTCTGTAGGGAATCCATATTGGTCTATTACGGAAACTAGTTTAATCAGATAAAGGGAATCTATGTGTAGTATGGTGTCCTTGCACACGGAGTAATAGTTGGTGGCTATTTGTTTGCATTGCTCCCTGATGCTTTGATCTAAGTCATAGATCGAATCCAGTTTGGTAACTAATTTACTGGTTTTTTTATTTCCTGCAAACACTGCGTCCTTCATGTAAGCCCATATAGGTTCGTTCTTAAAGGAATCAGTAAAGAATGGATTTTCTAAATATTATTTGCTGAGATTAAATTTGGAAAATTGTGAAACAAACAACTTGATTCTGGTGGTATCATTACACTTAATGGAGCAAATTAGTGCATTGTGAACATCCTTAAGAAACGGCATTTCTTCAAATGAAAATGCAGTTTCATAATCTTTTGATGCCTCCTCATATTTGTATAAAAGTATGCAATTCTCTGCTTTATATATGAAATGAAAATATTCCTCTGTTGGAGAGAAAATTAAGTTAAAGACAATTATTATTAACTGAATCATACAAGGTAATTAAAAAATTCGCTGAAGAAAGTTTTGAATTTCCTTCAGCGCATGAGTTAAAATAGCTTTTTGAATACAAAGATTGATCGTTTTGAGTATGCTACGCCATATCAGGCACAACTTCCATAAGGTCTCTTGCAGATCCAGTTAGATGATAAGTTTCACCGCCGGTACTGGTAGACGTGTCAGTAGACCATGTAATAGTTGTTTCTTGTGGCGTTCCTTGGGATAATACTTTTGATCCACCATAAGTATTTGGTGCGGCTCCTCCAAGAATTAATCCAAGCTGATTGTGGTCAATTTCAAATTTCAAATTTTTTAAACTTTCCAAAGTAAGTTTCATAGAAAATAAATTATAAATACCTCCTCATTTATGGGTTCGGAGATTCCCTATAGCTATCGACTACAAGAATAGAAGACTTCACTGCCAAATATGGCAGTGGATCAAAATAATTACCTTTTTTTCCTCCTTTTGTGTTATTTGATGCCTTTTCATCAATCCTGAAGCGGATGCTGAAGCTTACCTCATTCTGATAGATATAGGAATTGCGCTCCTTATGAAATACTATTTCAGCCCCGAGATCTTTGAGTTCTTCCAGTACGCGGAATAGCGTACGCTCTGATATGTTTAATCGCGAGGCAAATGCCATAGGTGTACCTGTACTCTTATGCGCAATGTGGTGGTGTACGCTTTCCAATAGCCTGATGTGTTCAAAGATTCCCATGGTTTAATCGTTTGAAGTTAATTGAATGATCTGGTCAAATAGTCTGGTTAGTATGCTTCGGTCTCGTGTTATGATCCTGACCATTCCCGATTGTTCCGGTTTGTTAGGAATCGAATACGAGGTATTGGTCAGGAGTGGGTCCTGGAGTGGTATGGTCAATTCAAATGAATTTGCAGATTCTCCGTCTTTTGTGGACAGGATGGATATATGATCTATGTGCGATACGATACTGCCAAACTGCTTGTAGGGCCAGGCATCCAGTCGTATGATGGCCTTATTACCTGACACTATGCGCCCCAGACCGGAGGCAGTCACCATGGCACGGGCATAGGGTTTGTTTCCTTCCACTTGTGGAATCAAGGTCACTGTTGCCTCACCGGAGTTGATATAGGACTTCGCTTGTAATCCTCCTGACATAGCGATCACTCCCGAAGTAGTGGCAAGGATGATATATTTTTCATCCCATTGATTGATCGCCGCCAGCGCCTCACGACTCGATTCCAGTATTGTAGTCTATAAGGTATACAGTTGATTGTCGTATGTCATCGTCAGATCCAATATTGCGGATTCAAGTTGGTTGATCCGCATCTCATGCCCCAGCCTTCCTGTAGCAAGCGATTCTTTCTGTCTCTTCAGAGCGGTATAGGCCGACTCCTTTTGCTCATAGTCTGACTGGCTGATGATGCCGGATTTCAAGAGCGATTCTTCGCGCAGCAGTTGTTTGTTTTGGAGGTCCAATTCATGATTATATAGTTCGATCTGTCTGTCAGTAGAAACCATTAGACGCACAGTTGTTTGGATTTCGGATTGATAGGCCTG
>JBBRDL010000128.1:0-10397 GCA_038203965.1 Chitinophagales bacterium
AGAGGCAAATGATTCGGGGTTTCCATCGCCAGGCATTATAAATGTTCCTAGTCGGGATTTTCTTCCTATTCCGAGTTGAACCCATTCCATTGCTTCTTCCAGTTGTTGTTCCGAGACATCACCGATGATTACTTCACAATCCCATCCCTGTGCATCCAGGATCAACAATGCAGCTGCACGACCTATGCCTCCAGCTCCTGCGATGAATATTTTGTCCATAAATGTTCGCGTTTGATTGCCTCTAAAGAGGCGCCAAAGGTAATTATTTTGGGTTCTTCCTGTCCGCCAAGCCAGGATCTTAGAAATGGGATTAAAATCATATTAAATAAATAAATCATGTATATATACCTAGATAAGTGTAGATAACACTATATTTGACCGTCATCCCAAGACAGCAATCATCTCATTGCTATGTCCATATTTGTACCAAAGAACAAAAAAGCCGGCCCAAGCGGGCGGTCGAAACCTAAAAAAGTAAGCCAGAAAGCTTCTTTTATACGGGATCAGCGTTTTCCTAAACTGATTGGAATAACGCTTGTACTACTTGGCGTTTTCGTCCTCGTGGCGGGAATATCCTATGTATTCACCTGGAAAGAGGACCAGGACAAAATACTCAATCATCCTTTCAGCGCTTTGGGTGAAGGTGATCTTGTATTGGCCAACTGGCTTGGTCGTCTAGGCGCAGTGACAGGCAATGCCCTCATCTATTGGGGCTTTGGTATATCATCCCTCGTCATTCCTGTTCTTGCCATTGGTTTTGGCCTGCGCAAATTTGTTGGTGCCGGGCTGAGTACCTGGTATGCCCGGGCAGGCAAATCCATTCTGGCCATGGTTTACCTCTCCATGTTGTTTGCCTTTATGTTTTCCTGGACACATTTTCCTTGGGGGGGTGCTTTCGGAGAGAGCACGACTGCATGGCTATCCAATTTTATGGGCTTCTTTGGCGTATTGATGTCTCTGCTATTCGTTTTAGCGGCTACCATTATTATCCAATTCAATCCTACCATTCAATGGAAAGGAGAGTTTTTGTCTTTCCCTAATGTCAAAATACCTGAATGGAAAATGAGTATGGCAGAGCTGGGTTTGGATATTTTCAATAAGAAAAAGATCGATACAGACGCTGAGACACCGGATATGGAAAGTAATGAAGAATCGGAGGATGAAAAAATCGATGAACCACTTCAACCGGGTTTCTTCAGCAGGTTTATGAAATCGAATCCATCAGCGAAAGAGGAAATAGCAGATCAAACAGATACGGATGATATAGATGCGCTCGAGCTTGATCTTGAAGACTTCGAAGTAGAAGTGCGGGAACCTTCGAATGAAAATCCTGAACTTGAAATAAATGGATTAAACGAAGGACCGGATATAGCCGAGACTTTTGCTGAGAGTCATGTTCCTCCAACCTTCAGTGGTGTGCAAGACAAAGTTTTCCTGATGGATCAGGAGAGCAGCGAGCATAGTGAGCCTTATGACCCTACGCTTGATCTCTCTTCTTTTGAACCTCCGGTACTTGAATTATTACATGAATATTCTGATGGTAATATCCAGATCGACCGCGCAGAAGTTGAGGCCAACAAAGATCAGATCATTGAAACACTATTGAATTATAAAATTGAAATTACAAAGATCCGCGCCACGATAGGCCCTACAGTTACTTTGTATGAGATCATACCAAAACCCGGTATCCGTATTTCAAAAATTAAAAATCTTGAAGATGATATCGCTCTAAGTTTATCTGCATTGGGTATTCGTATCATCGCCCCGATACCTGGTAAAGGAACTATTGGTATAGAGGTGCCAAATAAGAAAAAACAAATTGTCTCTCTCAAGGAGGTATTGGCTTCTGACAAATTTATTTCCGGCAAAATGGATTTACCGATAGCCCTTGGCAAAACCATTTCTAATGAAGTCTTTGTAGCGGACCTTGCTAAAATGCCCCACCTGCTGATTGCCGGTGCGACCGGCCAAGGAAAGTCCGTTGGTATCAATACCGTATTGATGTCCCTACTCTATCGCAAGCATCCATCCCAATTGAAGCTTGTACTGATTGACCCTAAGAAAGTGGAGCTCTTCCCTTACGCGAAACTGGCCAATCACTTTCTTGCATTCTTACCGGATCAGAAAGAACCGATTGTCACCGAAACGAAAAAAGTAATCTATACACTCAATTCATTGTGCATAGAGATGGATGATCGATATGACCTTTTGAAAAAAGCGCATGCCCGCAACCTGAAAGAGTACAATGAAAAATTTATCAATCGTCACCTCAACCCGCTGAAAGGTCATAGGTTCATGCCTTTTATTGTCCTGGTCATTGATGAGTTTGCAGATCTGATCATGACGGCAGGTAAAGAAGTGGAGCTGCCGATCTCCCGTCTTGCACAGCTTGCGAGAGCGGTAGGTATTCACTTAATCATTGCAACACAGCGTCCTTCGGTCAATATTATTACCGGTGTCATTAAAGCTAATTTTCCTGCGCGCCTTGCTTATAAAGTGGCCTCTAAAGTGGACAGTCGTACCATCCTTGATATGGGTGGAGCGGAACAACTCATCGGACAGGGTGACATGCTGCTATCGATCGGAAGTAATATGATACGACTTCAATGTGCCTTTGTTGATACGCCGGAAGTGGAAGCCGTCATCGACCACATATCTGATCAAAAAGGATATCCTGAACCTTATTATCTACCAGAATACGTGGGAGATGATGAGCCCATACAGGGAGGAGACGGAATGACCTATGCTGAACTGGACGATATGTTTGAAGACGCTGCCAGATTAGTGATACAAAACCAGCACGGCAGTACTTCCATGATACAAAGACGACTCAAACTCGGTTATAACCGTGCCGGTCGTATCATGGATCAGTTGCAGTCAATAGGCGTAGTTGGTCCGGCAGAAGGCAGTAAACCACGGGATGTACTCATGTTTACCGAAACTGACCTTGACGGGTTGATCCAGAAAATGAGGACCAAGAACTGATAAGTTGGGGCATTAACCTTTCCTTAGCGGTTGGAGATGTTACTTTTGATCTAATTTTGCGTCGTCATCTTAGATTTTGAGTTACACTATTATGAAGCACTTATTTCCGGTCATCCTTTTCTACTTTTCGGTCTTATCGCCGGGACTCGCACAATCGCAGTATCTCTCTTCTAAAGATTCTGATCCTGAAGCACTCAGTCTTTTGACTAAGGCAGGGCAATTATTTGCCACCAAAAACGCACAGGTCAATTTTAAATTGAAGGTTTCGTATCCTGGCAATGAACCTGTATCAAGCGAAGGTATATTATATCAGTCCGGAAAATCCTATAATCTTCAATTGAAAGATTATGCCATTATTTCGGATGGAGCGACCAGATGGGTGTATCTCAAAACCCGCAATGAAGTCAACATCTATAATGAATCCAACGGACAGGATTGGATCAGCCCGCAGGATTTCCTACAGCTTCATAAATCAGCAGAACTTGTTTTTATACTCGCCGGCACACGGTCAGACGGCGTCACGATCGTCGAAGCAAAACCATTGAAAGGCCGGTTTCAAGAATACACAAAATTCACTATTGGTATTAAAAATGGGGCTGTGCATTTTATCAATGCCATGTCAGGTGATGGTATGCGACAGGATATGAGCATTACCTCTATCGCGTATCCTTCCACACTAGATGCACAAAAACTATTCACGTTCCATACAACTTCTTACCCGGGTGTTTATGTTGAAGATCTGAGACTCGATTGATCCGCTGATGGGTATCAAGAGCAGGATTATCAGTGCCTTTGCCGCATATACAAAACGTCGCATTTCCCGCGATGCTGTATCCGCCGAAAAACATCAGGCAGCCATTTTCAAGGAATTGATCTCAAAAGGAACCAATACTGTATTTGGCAAAGAGCACCATTTCCAGCATATCATCAGTCACGAAGACTTTGTCAAATCGGTTCCTATCCGCGACTACGAAGATCTGCGCCCATATATTGATGAAATTATATCGGGAAAAGAAAATGTCCTCTGGCCGGGCAAGCCCATTTATTTTGCAAAAACATCAGGCACCACCAGCGGTGTAAAATACATTCCCATCACCAGAGACAGCATCCACAACCATATAGGTAGTGCTAGAAATGCTTTGTTCAATATCACTGCGACACTGGGGTTAAAGAATCTTTTTGATGGAAAACTACTTTTTCTTTCCGGCTCTCCGATCCTTGAAAAAAAAGGAAGTATTCCAACCGGACGTCTATCGGGGATAGTAAATCATTGGTTTCCTACATGGTTGAGAACGAATCAAATGCCGACCTATGAAACGAATTGCATTGAAGACTGGGAAACCAAAGTGGGCCTGATCGCCAAAGAAACTGTTGATAAGGATATGCGCATCATCAGTGGCATCCCTCCCTGGGTTCAAATGTATTATGAACGGATATTACACCTATCAGGAAAAAAGAATGTCAAAGATCTGTTTCCGAATTTTCAGCTATTCGTATACGGCGGTGTCAATTTTGAACCCTATCGGGCACAGATGGAACGATTAACTGGAGGCTGGGTAGCTAGTCTTGAAACCTATCCTGCATCAGAGGGTTTTATTGCCTTCCAGGATCAGGAGGACTCTTCAGGCGGGTTATTGCTTGTCACCCGATCGGGCATCTTCTTTGAGTTTGTACCTTCCTCAGAAATACATGCTGAGCATCCATCAAGACTGACATTGAAAGATGTTGAAATAGGCAAAGAATACGCGTTGATCATGAGTACCAATGCCGGGTTATGGGCCTATTCAATTGGCGATACAGTCTCTTTTGTTTCGAAGAATCCTTATCGCCTGAAAGTAACAGGCCGGATCAAACATTTTATCTCTGCGTTTGGCGAGCATGTGATTGTGAAAGAAGTGGAAGAGGCATTAAAAATAACGGTTAAAAAACATCCTTGCCTGGTCTCTGAATTTACGGTAGCGCCACAAGTGAATCCCACCGATGGTCAGAAGCCTTTTCATGAATGGTGGATCGAGTTTAGTGAAACACCTATAGACCGAGATGCTTTTGCCGTGGATCTTGATCAGGCAATGACTCTCCAGAATTTGTATTACCAGGATCTTATAGAAGGTAAAATCCTCCGGCCACTGATTGTACGATATTTGCCTTCCGGATCGTTCAAGGGATATATGCAATCTATTGGTAAGCTGGGAGGCCAGAATAAAGTACCTCGGTTAAGTAATGACAGGTCGATCGCCACCTATTTTGAAGTGCTTCATCATCCTACCTAAAAAGCGATCTAACCTCCTGATTGACAGGACAAAGGAAATCCAACAGATAACACAATATTGCCTATCTTTGCGAACTATTTTAAAAATCTTCAATGCGGTTTTCTCTATTTATCATATTGATTTTCAGCATGTTAACAGCTTGCAGAAGCGGCTTTGAGCAAGTCCGCCTCAGCAATGATCCCCCGCTCATCCTTACTGAATCTATCAAATTCTATGATAAAGGGGATTATCTAAGAGCCCAAACCCTCATGGAACTCATCCTCAATCAGTATCGTGGAACAAGGGAAGGTGAGGAGTTATTTTTTAAATATGCCTATACACATTATCATCTTGGCAACTATTCTTTGGCTGCGACTTACTTTACAAACTTCTCTGCCACTTTTGCGTACAGCAACTTTACGGAGGAGTCTGATTTTATGATTGCCTATTCATATTACAGGCAATCCCCTTCTTTCCGCCTCGATCAGAATCCATCCGTTGAGGCCATCAATGCCTTCCAGGATTTTGCCAATAAATTTCCTGATAGTGACCGCGTGTTAGAGTGCAATGAACTGATCGATGAGTTGAGAGCCAAACTCGAAGAAAAAGCATACCACCAGGGAATCCTTTATTACAATCTCGGCAAGTACAATGCAGCTATCACATCGATGGATAATATGCTCTCCGAATACCCCGAATCCATTAATGCTGAGCATTCGCGTTTCCTGATCCTTAAGTCCTCTTATGAATTTGCCATCAATAGCATTTATGACAAAAGAGCTGAACGACTCAGGGATGCCAAAGCGAGATATAAAGACTTCATCAACCGATACCCCAAAGGGCATTATGCCAAGGAAGCCAAAGACCTGAATAAGCAAATAGAATCTGAATCTAAAAATCTGTCAACATGAGTATTAAAAATCTGGCGAACGCCATTGATCCGAATGTCAAAGCAAGAGACATTAAAGACATGGCTTCCAAAACCAGCAATATCTATGAATCTATTACGGCCATTTCCAAACGTGCCCGTCAATTGTCTGCAGAGTTAAAAAAGGAACTTCATGATAAACTCGAAGAGTTTGTCGTAGTGACGGAAACTATTGAAGAGATCCACGAGAACAAAGAGCAGATTGAAATCTCCCGTTCGTATGAAAAAATGGCCAGTCCAACCATTCTGGCTACAGAAGAATTTCTCAATGGAGATCTTGAATGGCGTTATCCTGAGCCTGTGATGCGCGAAGAAGATATCACCGAAGAAGTGGAGTAACTAACCACGTTATTCCTCAACGGTAAGGCATGGTCTCATTACACGGAAAAAAAATCCTTCTTGGAGTTTCAGGTAGTATAGCTGCATACAAATCAGTGCTACTCCTGCGCCACCTGATGAAGGAAGGGTGTGATGTTCGGGTAATCATGACTACATCGGCAAAGGATTTTGTTACTCCTTTAACTTTTTCCACCCTAAGCCACAATCCTGTTGCTACTAATGTACATCAGGAAGATGAGTGGGCCAATCATGTTGAATGGGGATTGTGGGCGGATGCTATGATCATAGCCCCGGCAACGGCACATACCATCTCTAAATGTGCACTTGGTCTGGCATCGGACATGCTTTCCGCAACTTATTTGTCTGCGCGATGTCCTGTATTTTTTGCACCTGCGATGGATCTCGATATGTGGGCCCATCCATCCACCGTGCAAAATATAAGCAGGTTGCAGTCTTACGGTAATTTTATCATCGATGTAGGTTCCGGAGAATTAGCCAGTGGACTTCAAGGCCCTGGCAGACTCGCCGAACCTGAAGAAATACTTTTTCACCTTGAAGAATATTTCCATTTCAGGGAAGATATGCGTGGCATCAAAGTCCTGATCAATGCGGGACCTACTTATGAAGCCATTGATCCCGTGCGCTATATAGGCAATCACTCGACTGGAAAAATGGGTGTGGCAATTGCTGAAGAATTTTCACGACGTGGTGCCCACGTTCATCTGGTTCTTGGCCCAGAGAGTGTTTTACCTGAAGATACCCGTATCCATATAGAACGTGTTACTTCTGCAGATGAAATGTTGGCAGCATGTACCCATCATTTTCCAACTGTGGATATTGCAGTGCTCGCTGCTGCTGTCGCCGATTATAAACCTGCAAAGATTGCCGCCGAAAAAATAAAAAAGAGTTCAGAAACACTTTCACTTGAACTGGTGCGTACCCCTGATATCGCAGAGGCACTGGGTAAAATGAAAAAATCCGGACAACGCCTTGTAGGTTTTGCACTTGAAACGACTGACGGAGTGCAAAATGCCATCGAAAAAATGATCCGGAAAAACATGGACATGATTGTGCTGAACAATCCGAGAGATGCAGGATCCGGTTTTGGACATGATACAAATAAAGTTTCTTTCCTCTTCCCGGACAATAAAGAACTCCAGTTTGAGTTAAAGTCCAAAAAGGCTGTTGCCAGCGATATTGCAGAGGCCATACGCCAAATGATACAAGCAAATGCAAAAAAATAAAATCACTTTTTTCCTGTCAATGATTTTGGTCCTGTCCTTATGGTTACAAGGACATACTCAAGAATTGTCAGCCGAGATCACCGTCAGTACGCCCAAATTACAAACGACTGATCCCGCTGTTTTCAAAACACTTGAAAAGGACCTGAAAGATTTCCTCAACCAGCAACGATGGACAAAAGATGAGTACAAGCCATACGAACGGATAAGCTGTAACTTCTCAGTAAACATCACCGCCGAATTGGGCAATAACTCGTTTAGCGCAGATATTGCCTTAAAAGCTATCCGGCCGGTATATGGAAGTGAATACAAAACGGTATTGATCAATCATGTAGACCGTGATATCATTTTTAACTACCAGGAATTTCAGCCATTAGAAAACGGAACAGAATTTTTCAGAGACAACCTGTCTGCTGTTTTTTCATTTTATGCTCAGTTAATTTTGGGACTTGATGGAGAAAGTTTAGCTCCCGGTGGCGGGGATGAATACTTTCGAATCGCCCAAACGATCGTGAATCAAATACCCTCTGCTGTAGCAGAAGCTGATAAAGGATGGCAATCCCTCAATCGAAAAACTACTCGATACTGGATCATCGAAAATCTGCTCAGCCCGCGATACATTTCTTTCAAAGAAGCGTGGTACAATTACCATCGGAAAAGCCTCGACATCATGTATGCTAATCCTACGCAAGCTTTGGTCACCATGGTAGACGCCCTTAAAGAAATCGAAAAAACGAATATGGCCTATCCAAATAGTATAGGCATACTGATGTTTCTCACCGCCAAAAGTGATGAAATCGTAGAGATCATTAAAAACGCAAGCCGCACGCAGAAGACGGCCGTATACGATACCATGCGCAAACTTGATCCTTCTAACAGCGCAAAGTACAATGCCATCAGGGGATAACAAGGGTATTGCGATCTTTGCTTCCGGAGGTGGAAGCAATGCTGCTAAAATCTGTTCATACTTCACTGCGCACCCGACAATCCAGGTAAGGCTTATAGTCACCAACAGGTCCGAAGCTGGTGTATTGCAAGTGGCAGGCAACCATCATATCGAATCGGTTTATATTTCGAAAAAATACTGGTCCCACCGGGAAATCATTCTGCCCATCCTCGAATCAGCAGGCATTACACATATCATCCTCGCGGGATTCCTTTTGCTTATCCCTGATTGGCTCACACATGCTTATCAAGGACGTATCCTTAATATACACCCTGCTCTATTACCGCGATATGGTGGAAAAGGCATGTATGGTCATCATGTACATGAAGCTGTAAAAGCATCGGGCGAACTTATGTCCGGGATTACCATCCACGAAGTCGACGAGCATTATGATGAAGGAAAAATAATATTCCAGCATCAGGTCATACTTGACGAAACAGATTCGGCGGTGGATATCGCGCGCAAAGTTTTACGTGCGGAGCATCAATATTATCCCAGCGTTATAGAAAAGTGGATTCTTGGCTAATGTAACAGCCTTCCTTTACACCCTAGATCAGGCTGTAACTGTATTGAGATAACCTCCCCACGCTTCCGGAAATCGATACTTGTATCCAGACAGTCCGTGCAATCCACCTGTATGTAAAACCAATAATGAATCGTCCTGGGTGAAATATCCGGATTTCATTTTTTCGTAAACACCGAACATTACTTTGCCGGTATACACAGGATCCAGCGGGATATCTGTATCACTGGAAAACGATGACATAAAATCAATGAGCTGTTGATTGAATTTCCCAAATCCTCCAAAATGGTAATCAGGCCATAACTCCCAGGTACAGACAGGTTTAATATGATAGGTGCTCAGTATTTCGATGAAATACGTTTCAGTACAACCCTTCCAGCAAGGCACGATAATTACTTTGGTCGTTGAAGGTGCAGAAGAAATAATTCCACACGCTGTTCCCATGGTCCCTCCGGCAAGAATTATATGTGAAGGATGGTAAGCAATACATTCCTGTATAATTTCTGAAGTCCCTTGGATACCCATATCGCTTAACCCTCCTTCTGGTATAAATAATGCAGAAGGATATTCCCTTACTGCTTCAGCTTCACTATAGGTTGTATAGTATGCAGGCTGCAGATAAATGATCTCCGTGTGAAATGATCTTAAACGGCAAATAGTGGGATTCGACTCATCCTGTGTATAAGTGCGAATCAATGCGACAAGGTGAATGTTAAATGCAGCACAGGCCTCGGCTAATGCGAGAAGATGATTACTAAACATTCCTCCTTTGCTCACAATGGTAGTGATACCATGCGTCATCGCATATTGAATAGCATACTTAAGTTTATAATATTTATTTCCGGTAGCCCATGACCCGAGAAGGTCAAGTCTTAACATCCGAAGTTCGGGTTTGTGAGGTAGGGTTGAAATGGATTCAACAGGTCCGGGAGTAAAATCAGCCCATAATTGTTGCTCTTCAGGTGATATCCATTTATGTACGTTACTCATCTTTTCAGGGTTGGATCAATACAAAACGTTTTGTTTTTACTGTCCGTCCTACTCTATCCTGCAACCTGAAAAGATAGGTTCCTCTTTGCATTTCACCCAGATCGAGCGCAATTGTTTCCCGCCTATCATCCACCTCAACCTCCACCTCCTTGACCGGAACACCAAGGATATTGAATATTTTAAGTTTGTACAATCC
>JBBRDL010000129.1:0-10254 GCA_038203965.1 Chitinophagales bacterium
TGAGTTGTGAGTTGTGAGTTGTGAGTTGTGAGACGTGAGTTGTGAGTTGTGAGTTGTGAGTTGTGAGACGTGAGTTATGAGACGTGAGGGGTGTGGAGTGACTTTGGTTGGAATTTTGTGTGAGAGTTTGTAAAAAGCGCATTTTTTAGGAACATATCAATATGCTCAGGACACTACAAGGTGATATATTTTTTTACAACTAAAAGTCCTGCCATGTATTTACCGCTTGCTCACACCAAACTTGATGTCTACAAATGTTCAAGAGAATTCGTTCTCTCTCTTGTTATGCGTTTAAAAGAAATCTGCCGGATGCAGAGAAATTTATCATAACTCAACAAATTCGAAGAGCTGCAATGTCTGTACATCTGAATTTAGCGGAAGGAAGTTCCAGAAAATCAGGTACTGAACGAAAGCGATATTATGAAATCGCCCGGGGATCAATCATTGAGATTGATGCAGCTTTAGATATTTGCTTTGGATTGAATTATTTAACCATTGAATCAATGCAACCAACAGGAGATTTAATGATTCGTACATTTCGAATGTTAAGCTCAATGATTGAAAAACAAGGTCATTAAGATGAAGCATAGAAAATATCCACTTATCCCCTTTCATACGCGTCAACAGGTGAAATTAATTGATAAGGATTTGGCCACTCACGTCTCACGCCTGACGTCTCACGAACTCCTTTTCACTGTTCACAACTCACAGAATGAACTTATCTGAACTCTCCCTCCGCCGTCCTGTTCTTGCGATGGTCTGCTCCATTCTGATCCTGATCTTTGGGGTGATAGGTTATTCGTTTTTGAGTGTAAGAGAATATCCTGCGATTGATCCGGCGGTCATCAGTGTGCGTACGTCCTATGTGGGTGCCAATGCGGACATCATTGAGCAACAAATCACGGAGCCACTTGAGAAAGCGATCAACGGTGTTCAGGGCGTTGTCAGTATTACCAGCACAAGTGCACAGGGTAGCAGTAACATCACCGTTGAGTTTGAACTGGGTGTTGATCTTGAACGGGCGGCTAATGATGTGCGCGATAAAGTATCTCAGGCAATTGGGAATCTGCCTCAGGACATTGATGCTCCGCCTACCGTAAATAAATCGGATTCAGATTCTGACGCGATTGTTTATCTCCAGATACAAAGTCAGACAAAAGGGTTGATGGAGTTGACAGATTACGCTGAGAATGTGGTGCAGGAACAATTGCAGACGATATCTGGGGTGAGCGCTGTCAGCGTAAGTGGTAAACGTTATTCTATGCGTTTATGGATTGATCCTTTCAAGCTTATCGCTCATAAACTCACCATAGGGGATATTAAAGCCGCTTTAGACAGAGAGAATATCGAACTACCAGGAGGAAAAATCCGTGGTAATGAAACACAACTCATCATCAAGACATACGGGAAGCTGACCACCGCCGAGGAGTTTAATGACCTGATCTTATTTGAAAGTAACAACGGAGTCATCAGATTTAAAGATGTGGGTTATGCTGAGTTGGCACCAGATGAAGATGAGCGGTCTTCAAGAAAGAATAATATTCCTTCTGTCAATATCGGCATCGTGGCACAGCCAGGAAGTAACCAGATTGAAATCGTGGATGAGATCTACCGACGCCTGGAAAGTATCAAAAAAGATATGCCGGCCGATATACTCCTTGAGGTAGGCTATGACCGTACAACGTTTGTTCGAGATGCAATCTTTGAAGTAAAGGAAACACTGATTATCGCCATTTCGCTGGTGATTATTATTATCTTTTTATTTTTCAGGGAGTGGGCACTCGCCCTTCGTCCGTTGATTGATATTCCGGTCTCTTTGTTAGGAGCCTTCTTTATCATGTACCTCATGGATTTTTCCATCAATGTACTGACATTACTTGCGATTGTGTTAGCGACAGGTCTTGTCGTTGATGATGGGATCGTCGTGACGGAGAATATTTTTAAAAAGATGGAAGGGGGTATGAATAAATACAGAGCCGCCCTTGAAGGATCAAAGGAGATTTACTTTGCCGTCATAGCCACCTCTTTTACACTCGCCATTGTGTTTTTACCGATCATTTTTCTTGAAGGATTTGTTGGAAAACTATTCAGGGAATTTGGAATTGTCTTAGCAGGAGCGGTGTTGATTTCTGCTTTTGTATCCCTCACGCTTACACCTGTTTTAAATATTTTTCTAACCCGGAAAGGAGCACATAAACACTCGAAATTTTACTTGTGGACGGAGCCTTTTTTTGTAGGGATGGAAAATATGTACAAAAAGAGCCTGACTGCATTTTTACGTGTTCGTTGGATGGCGTTGTTGATGATTGGCGTTTGTATCGGGATTATTTATTTTCTCGGAAAGAAGATACCTTCAGAGCTTGCACCAATGGAAGATCGAAACAGGGTTCGAGTTGCTATTACGGGGCCTGAAGGTGCTGACTTTGATTTTACCGATGCAGTCACCATGAGAGTGACAGAAGATTTGATGGACTCTGTTCCGGAGAGATCCCTGGTGCTTGCGTTTGCCCCTGGATTTGGAGGAAACCAAGGAAGTAATGCTTCATTTGTCATTATGGGCCTTAAAGATCCGGATGAAAGGGAACGTTCACAGCAAGAAATTGCGGCACAAATGGGACAGATGTTCAGACGTTATACAAATGTCAGGGCCTTTGCTATCCAGGAACAAACGATCTCGGTTGGATTAGGCGGACGCGGATCATTTCCGGTTCAGTTTGTTCTGCAACATCTAAATTTTGAAAAACTGAAAGAGAAGGTCCCTGTTTTTATGGAAGAGGTGAGGAAAAGCAATGTCTTCCAGGGATATGATGTCAATCTGAAATTTAATCAACCAGAACTGGAGATTACGATTGATCGACTGCGATCCAACGAACTGGGAGTATCTGTATTGGAAGTTAACAACACACTTCAATTAGCGCTCAGCGGAAGACGGTTTGGCTATTTCATCATGAATGGAAAACAATACCAGGTCATTGCTCAGGTAGAACGAATCGATCGTGATGACCCGCTTGACCTGAAATCCTTTTTTGTCAGAAACAACCGAGGAGAATTGATACAGCTGGACAACCTTGTAAAAATGCAAGAATTAGCGAATCCACCAACGATCTTTCATTTCAACCGCTTCAAAAGTGCTACGGTACAAGCGGGTCTGGCTCCTGGTAAAACGATTGGTGATGGTGTCGCTGAGATGGAGCGAATAGCAGATGAAGTGCTTGATGAAAGCTTTAAAACTTCTTTGAGTGGGGCCTCGCGCGATTTTGCGGAAAGTTCATCGAATACGTCTTTTGCTTTTCTCCTGGCGATTGTGCTAATTTTTCTTGTACTATCAGCACAATTTGAAAGTTTTATTGATCCGATTATTATCATGATCACGGTGCCATTGGCGCTTGCAGGTGCAGTGCTTACGATGTGGTTGTTTGGTCAGACACTTAATATATTTTCACAGATCGGGATCATTCTTTTGATCGGGCTCGTGACTAAAAACGGAATTCTGATCGTCGAATTTGCTAATCAGATGCGGCGAAAAGGAGAACTCAGAATGAAGGCAGCTATTGAAGCATCAGTCGCCAGGTTGAGACCGATCCTGATGACTACATTGGCGACTACACTTGGTGCATTACCGATTGCCCTGGCCATCGGATCAGCAGGAACAAGCCGTGTCCCTCTTGGCATTGTGATCGTGGGAGGTATGTTGTTTGCCCTCGTGCTGACATTGTACATCGTGCCAGCCATTTATACATACCTATCGTCGCACAAGAAGCAAAGTGCTTATGAAGCTGCTATAGCAGAACCTGTGCAGCTTGAAGAACAAGCTTAAAATCAAACTATTGAATTATATACCTGATAACTTGATGGTTAAGAAAAAGAAATTTTCATTGAAAGCATCCTATCTAAAATATACCAGTATAAAAATCATCTTGGTGATGATCTTCCTCATGGGTATGTCCAGAGCAGTGAGCGCGCAGACACTACTCACCCTCCAGGATGCTATTGCGATCGCATTGCAGAACAACTATGATATTCAACTCGCAAAGAGTGATTCAGCTATCATTGGACTGGACTATACCTATCGAAATGTTGTTTTTCTTCCAAGACTCAACGCATCGCTGGGAACAACCTGGACAAACAACGATCAACGCCAGGAATTTTCTGATGGCACGAACAGAGAAGGAGAAGTTGCGACTAACAATCTAAATGGATCGGTTACGCTTAACTGGACACTCTTTGACGGATTGAAAATGTTTGCCTTAAAAAAGAAAGCAGAAGAGATTGCAAAACTGGGAGGACTTGCTTTAAAAAACCAGGTCGTCAATACGGTGTCAGAGGTAATCAAGACGTACTATCTTATTGTGCGACAGAAACAACAATTGAAAGCCATCGAAGAGCAGTTGGCGATCAATCAAACACGGGTGGATCTGTCTAAACGCAAACTCGAGATAGGCATGGGGACGAAGCCGGAATATCTACAGAGCCAGATTGACCTCAATGCACAGATATCTGCCAAAATGCAACAGGTAACGTATATCAGAGAATTAAAAGAGATCTTGAATCAACAGATCAATCCCACACCAGAGGGTCAGGAAAACCAACTACCCACAGACTATGAAGTGAGCGATTCTATCCCAATCAATTTTATGATCACCCTTGAAGAGATCCAGGATGGTTTTGAAGAAAACAGTCCTCAGCTGCAGATCAGCAGGAAAAATCTAGAGATCGCAGGCTTGTCCCTCAAAGAAATAAAAGCGGACCAATATCCTGTGGTCCAGTTTAACTCAGCGTATAACTTTAGTCTGACTAACAATGATGTCGCGCTAAACCCATTTTTACCTTTGATCAATCAGAACAGGGGACTAAATTATGGTTTTTCGGCATCGATTCCTATTCTTAATTACCGCAATACACACAGACTGATAAAGCAGCAAGAGTTGAATATAGGGTATCAAAACTTACTCTACGCCAGCGAAAGATCACTTCTTAATCTCAATGTCATCAATGCGTACAATACCTTTAAACTTCAGCAAGAAGCGTTAGCGCTTGAAGAATCAAATATTTTATTGGCACGCGAGAATGTGGATATCACGCTGGAGACCTATCGTCTCGGATCGACAACCTTTATTCAATTACGGGAAGCGGAAAAGAGTCTTGAAGATGCGTATGACAGATTGATCGCTGCGCGGTACAATGCCAAGGTAGCGGAGACAGAGTTACTCCGACTCAAAGGAGACTTGGTTAAATGAAAAATGAAAAATGAAAAGCGCTGTGCTGAGCGAAGTCGAAGCATGAAAAATGAAGAGTGAAAAGTGAAAGGCAAGCAGGAAGAAAGCAGGCGAACCAATCACATTTTATCTACTATGCCGCTTATGGAGAAAATCTGGACGCGACCTTCCGCCTGGGCTGGATATTTTTTGGAATGAATCATAAGCCAAAAATACCAGCGATCCGTATGGGGATTAAAGGACATCGTGACCGATTGTTAAAGCTATTGAATGAAATGGGAGAAATGAGAGATGAGATGTAACTCATCAACCTTGCGGGCGACCCTCTGAAAAAGGGATGGCTGTGTGCCACTTCAGGATATAAAATAAAGAGAAAGGCAGATGAGGCCTGCCTTTTCTCTTTAAGGATATTTTAGCGGATCACTGCTGAAAGTGGTCCGAGTGTTGCATCAAGTTCCATAACTTTCGCCTGGTGCATTCGCATGTCGGGAAGACTTTTGACGGCTATAGCTCTGACATCCGGATCATGATTGTCACTTGTACATTTTTCATAAAGGCTGATGGCATCATTATGGCCATCTATTACAACTGCAAGGTAAGCTCTGTCAAAATCTTCAACAGACACTTCATTGAGTTTGTCGTAAGCCTCATGAGCGCTCTTTGTAGGTGTTGAGGGTACGGCGATCGATTTTATAATGCCCATCGAGCCTAGTGCAGATTTAGCATCTCGATGTGCTTCTTCAAGCATTTTTGCAAGATCCTTCACTTCAGTGGAAGAAGCTCTTTGATAAGCAAGTTTTCCAAGCAGGATTTGTTTGAAATGCAATTCAGCAGCACGTACCATGAAACGTTCATCGCTTTCTCTTGCGAGATCATTCTTTGGTTTGTTGAGGTCTGTAGCTATTTCTTTGCTGTCTACCTGTTGATCGCCGCCACAACTTACAAGAGTCATAGACGCGATGAGCAATAGGGGTAGAAAAAGCAATTTATTTTTAAGAAGCTGATAGGTTAACATAGATGTACGATTTAAGATGAAATAAAAAGTAATTGTTTAATCCATAGTTCATTTATGTGTTAACAGACTTCTTTGGTGTTTAACGCAGTTTGAGATGTACTCATTTTAAGGAGGAGAAAGATTCAGGGTTTTACATTAGCATGGGAGGAAGAAAGTAAGGGTTATTACTCCTAACCTTAGGGATGATCTATCTAGAAAGGAATTCTTTCGGATCAGCAGGATGGAAAATTCTCTTCCGGAAGGACGAGATATTTACACTACGTAGTTCTTTGTTTAGTTCTCTTTATACTTCCGGGACAGGAAGATGAAGGAGATTTCATTTTGATAAACAATTCGCAATTGCCATGCAATTCGCTTATTTCTTGTACTGAGGTAGTCGATGTAATCGCTCAGCTTCGATCTGTCATATATTCTCTGCTCCCTGCTCTACGCCATCCGTTTCACAGCTTCTATACACCACAAAAGCTCCGCCACGAAAACTCCTGCCCGTTTGTCAACACCGGCTTTATCCGCTGGCACACCATTAGCATCAAATGTCTCCTGCACTTTTGGCACAGGAAACATTGCCGGTACAGTCCACGCACGAATCTTCCAGAGAGACCATTGCAGACCAGTGATCACCTGTGTTCCGCCGAAAATGCCATCAGAAACCGTAGATATCGCAATTGGTTTCTTGTACCATTCTTTGTACAAGACATCAATTACGTTTTTAAGGCTGGCGGGATAACCACCATTATATTCGGGGGTAACGATGATGATTCCATCAGCCTTGGTCACACGGGCTGCATAGTCGAGCAATTCAGGAGAAGGATCGGGTTGCAACCGGAGCCGTTCATTAAAAATTGGAAATTGGTATTCATTGAGATCTATGATCTCTGAAGTAGCCAAATTGTTTTCTTTCAGGTAGGTTTGAAAATATAGCGCCACCCGATGGCTGTTGCGTCCGGTGCGTACACTGGATGATATGATTGCGATGTGAGGCATTTAAATGAAAATTGATGGTTCGATACTTTCGACAAACTCATTGCGGCACTAAGCTCACCAACTGAAAATAGTGAAAAGCAATTGTCAGGCGTGAAACGTAAGAGGCATCGCATGACTCTAATTGGTAACAAAAAATTGGACAATAGGTTACAATCTAAGAAATTAATGAAAAACCACTTGAAAATACCGGTCATTGAGCATAGCCCAAAAGACCATACTAAAATACCCACGAAAGAACCCACTGTAAAGCTCAATCGAAAATACGCCGGTCATTGAGGTAGTCGAAATGAGTGCAGTCGAAATGGCCACATTATAAATATTATGTATATTTCATGGTATCATTTGAAATCGTTGATCTCCTTTCACAATTGAAAAACCACTTTTATGAAAAAACTACTACTTGCCTTATTAACCCTGATGACTCATACCATAGCAGAAGCTCAGTTTACCGTCACGGGCAGAGTGACGGATTCGGATGGAATGGCACTCCTTGGTGTCAACGTCGCCGAAAAGGGGACAAGTCTGGGCACCGTCACAGATTTTGACGGGGGATATACCATTAGCGTCGCGGATGAAAACGCAGTCCTTGTCTTTAGTTATGTAGGATATGAAACCAAAGAACTGAAAGTGGATGGATCATCGACGCTCAATGTCATGCTGATCGTAGGTATCAACCTTGGTGAAGTGCAGATCGTGGGTTCAAGAAGTTACAGACGATCTTCCACAGACACCCCCGTGGCGGTAGATGTCATTGATGTAGCAGAGCTAGCTCAAACCACCGGTAAAGCAGAGATCAACCAGATTCTTCAGTATTCCGCGCCGTCATTTAATGCTACCAAGCAATCCGGCTCTGATGGAGCTGATCACATTGATCCGGCCTCCCTGCGCGGACTAGGACCTGATCAGACCCTTGTGTTGATCAATGGAAAAAGAAGACATCAATCCTCCCTGGTCAATGTGTTTGGAACAAGAGGAAGAGGGAATACAGGTACAGACCTAAATGCGCTACCGGCATCTGCGATTGATCGTATTGAAATACTGAGAGATGGGTCCTCTGCGCAATACGGCAGCGATGCGATCGCAGGTGTGATGAACATCATCCTCAAGGACCAGACGAATGGATTGACAGGCGGACTAACGTATGGTATGCACAGCACAGCTATCGGAGAAGGATATGAAGAACTAGCAGGTGATGTATTGTATAACATAGAAGGTACCAACAGAATCGATGGTGAAGAAAGATCATTTGACGGTAATACGGTCAAACTTGATCTCAACTATGGCCTCCCTATAGGTGAACAAGGTGGTTTTATCAATTTCACCACAGAGTATCTTTCAAAAGACCGAACCCTCAGACCGGCATGGTCATGGCGTAAAGGCTATGGAAGCGCAGCCATCGATGGATTTAATTTTATGGTCAATACAGCAGTTCCCCTTGGACCAAGTACAGAGTTGTATGCTTTTGGTGGAAGGAACTTCAGAGATACCGATGCATATGCTTTTTCCAGAAGTAGTTTTGCAGACGGGGACAACAGGTCAGTTCCAAGTTTGTATCCGGATGGTTTTACACCACGCATCACGTCCAATATTACAGATGTTTCTGCTTCTGCCGGGATACGGCATACCATGAACAATGGATGGGTCGCGGATTTCAGCAATACCTTTGGCAGTAACCTATTTCATTATTATATCAAGGGCACCAACAATGCATCGATGAAAGATGCTTCGCCTACAGATTTTGATGCAGGCGGACACAGTCTATCACAGAATGTCACGGGCCTTGATTTCAGTAAATACTTTGAAGAAATAGTTTCCGGCCTCAACCTGGCCTATGGTCTTGAATACCGTACTGAGCAATTTGAAATTTTTGCTGGCGAAGAAGCTTCCTATGCGCTGTATGATAACAATGGCAGACCGATCATCGATCCGATCAACCAGCAAGCGGCTACTGATCCTAACGGAGATGCATTGCCGGGCGGATCACAAGGCTTTCCAGGGTATAGTCCTTCCAATGTTGTCAATCGTGGCAGAACCAACCTTGGATTGTACGTCGACAGCGAACTCAATATCACGGATCCGTTTTTGGTTAGCGCTGCATTGCGTTATGAAAACTACAGTGATTTTGGTGAAACCTTTAACTGGAAAGTAGCCAGCAGATATTTGTTAAATGATAAAGTTTCAGTGCGTGGTTCTGTGTCTACCGGATTCCGTGCACCATCCCTTGCCCAGATACATTACAATCTCATCTTTAACAATTTTGTAGCCGGCGAATCGCTTCCATCGCTTCTCTCTTCAAATACAAGCACAGTGACCAGGGCATTTGGCATCGGTCCTTTACAGGAGGAGACATCCTTTAATGCAAGTCTTGGATTTACATTATCTCTTGGAGCGTTTACAGCGACTATTGATGGGTATTCTATTTCTGTAGATGACCGTATCATCCTGACAGACAACTTTGATGCATCGGGGCTTGGACTTGGGGTTGATGTTGCACAGTTTTTTGCAAATGGGGTTGATACAAAGACACAAGGAGTGGATATAGTCCTGGGCTACAAAAAAGTCTTTACTAACAGTACATTGTCCATTGGACTGGCAGGCAATCTCAATGATCTGACGATAGAAAAAATTCATAACGGTGATCTCAATGAGTTTACTTTTTTCGGTCCTTTTTCACAAGCATATCTTGAAGCTGCGGCTCCGGATTATAAGTTTAGCCTGAGCCTTGGTTACTCGATTGCCAAATTTGATTTTGGTATCAACCTCACGCAGTTTAGTGATGTCATCATCCAGGATTTTCAGTGGGTGGACAGTCCTGCGACGACGCAGGCGGAAGCGGACGCATTGTATGCAGTGGCTACGGATACGTATGAGGCAGCATTGACAGCGGATCTGAGTATCGGGTATGCGATCACTGAACGCTTGAAGATTATCGTTGGGGCCAACAACCTCTTTAATGTATATCCGACACCTCAGTTTGATGGCTGGACAGATCAGGGTGGATTCAATGATTCGGTGCAGATGGGGAGTGATGGGGCATAT
>JBBRDL010000130.1:0-10130 GCA_038203965.1 Chitinophagales bacterium
AAGACTATTCTCAAACTTATATTTAGGAATGGCTATTCAGCCATCTTTATATCTCACAGGAAGTGATAACTATTATTCCAAAGTGCCATGGCAAGGCTGGATTCAAGGCGCAGTAGTCAGTCTTCATTCTACTATCAATAAAAATTTTGAGGTTGGCATCGAATATGATCATGATTTCACCTATTATTATTGTGAAGGCTGTGATGAGCGGTTTTATACAATGAGAGTTTATAGCATCTATCATTTTTTTGATGATTTGGACACATCTGAGCGTGCTAAGCAATTTAATACTTCAAGAAAATGACTTTTTAAATTACTATTTAGCACCATTATAAAACAAAATGCTCAATCCAAACCGACTCCATTTTTTTCCGGCAGGACCAGATTCCTGGTTTAAAAACTGACTCAACGGATTAGGATCATAGGTGTCAAAAGGAAGTAAAAAATATGGTTGAAGGACGGCATCGATATTCCCGCTCCCTGTGAGAGTAAACATGAGATAAAATTTCATCCCCAGCATCTTTTGGATGTCTTTGAACTTCGTTTAAGCCTTTACCAGTTCGACTCTGGTTCTATACCACTGATATTGAAGATCAGCACCTCCCCCAAAAAGCTCGCTTGTCACCTGATATCCGAGGCCTCCGCTATGCACCGCCAGCCAGATCTTGTCAAAGCATGGTGACATCCCTCTATTTGCCACCCCTTTAGCCTTAAGTTGCTCATAACCTATCTGATAGGAAAGTTCAAACGCATGAGGACCCCCTTTGAATCGTAGTCCTCCTTCAAATCCATGCAACCAACTAAACTTATCAAAAGAGGAGGTATAAGGCTGAGATTCATTGAATACACTGATCACCTGGTTGACACCCGGATCAGCAAGGAAGGATATATTATATCCAGCCTTCAGGTTAACCTGCGCATTGCCTGGTGGGGAGAAAAAACCAAAAATTGCCGCAAACCACCATATCAATGGTTTTTTGAGGATCATTAAAGGTACTGTGAGACAGAAAGATAACCGTCCTGTGGATAAATTCAAAATCTGCTATTGTCGCTAATCAGCCATCCGCTTATCTTTAGCCGCCATGGCGAAAACCACACCAAAGAAAAAACCTGCGAAATCCAAATCCAGGCCGTCTTCATACAGCTCGCTCGACTTCACTCCAGGGTTCTGGAGCAGAAAATGGAAAGAAGCGCTTATTATTCCGCTGCTGGCCTTTGGCCTCTATTGGATGTGCCTACCCTATGGGTATGTGCTTGACGACCAGATCGTCATCACAGACAACAAATTTACCCAGAAAGGAATAGCAGGTATTTGGGAAATCCTCAGCACAGAAAGTTTTACAGGTTATTTTGGAGGGCAAAAAGACTTGGTCGCCGGTGCCCGATACCGACCGCTATCGATAGTCTCCTTTGCAGTCGAACAATCTGTTTTTGGTGATAATGCCTTTATCCGGCATTTTATCAATATTCTGCTGTATGGGCTGTGTGGGTTACTGATCTTTCGCATCTTTTCCATTCTGCTTCCCGAAAAACAAAACACACCCTGGTTGCTGAGCATCCCTTTCCTGGCAGTGTTTCTCTATATTCTTCACCCTGTCCATTCCGAAGTCGTAGCCAATATAAAAGGAAGGGACGAGATTATGACAGCCCTGGGTGCCATGGGTGCTCTCTATTTCGCTTTGCGTTTTCTATCCTCTCAAAATCGAGGATGGTTGCTTGCAAGTGGCTTGAGCATGTTTCTGGGTCTGATGTCCAAAGAAAATGCCATCACTTTCCTGGCTGTGATTCCACTCACCATGTATTTTTTCACCAAAGCCAGTACCAAAGACTATCTGCTGGCCCTGGCACCATCGTTCATTGCTGCTGTCATCTATATGGTGATCCGCACCAACGTCATCGGGTATGTCCTCAATAGTGGCAAGGAAATCACTGACCTGATGAACGATCCGTTTCTGGAAATGAATGGCGTTGAGAAAATGGCTACGATCATCTACACACTGGGTGAATATTTGCGATTATTGGTTTTCCCACATCCGCTGACACATGATTATTATCCCTACCACATTCCGATCATGAATTTCGGTAAGGCCGGAACGTTGATATCCCTTGCTATATACCTCGGTCTTGCGTATGCATTTTTTAAGTTGTGGAAATCCAAAAGTATCTATGCCTGGAGCATTGGTTTTTTTGTCGCCACCATCTCGATCGTTTCCAACTTTGTGTTTCCTGTTGGTACGTTTATGAATGAACGTTTCATTTTTATTCCTTCCATAGCTTTTTCTCTTGTTTGTGCCTGGGTGCTGATACAACATGGTTGGCATTCAGATAAGCCATTCTTTAAATGGGGGTCTATTGCATTGATCATACTGCTTGCTGTAGGGTACACGTTCAAGACGTACACCCGCATTCCTGCATGGAAGGATGCGCTCAGCCTCAACGGACAAGCGGCGATGGTTTCGCCCAATAGCGCCCGCAGTAATTGTTTTATGGCTACAGCATTATATGAGCTTGGTCGTGACACTGCAGATGTGGAAGAAAAGACAAAAATATTTGCTGAAGCAGAATTTTATGCTGACAGATCACTGGTTATTTACCCTGCCTATCTGAGTGCCAATCAAATCAAATCAGGCCTGGTCGCAGAGCGCTATCTGAGACATAAAAACCTATCGCAGTTATTGGAAGAATTTACGACAATCCTTAACGCGAGGCCACAAGTGGAATACGTGCAGCAATTTATGGAATACCTCAATGGACGTGAAAATGCAGCGATGCTCACAGATTTCTATTATAAAATCGGATACGAATTGTTTTCAAAACAAAAAGGTCTTCACCCAATGGCCATCACCTATCTCAAACTCGGAGAAAAAATCGCTCCTAATGATCCACGAATACTTTTTGGCCTGGGCAAGGCCTTTTACAATGGAGGAGACCAATTGCAAGGACAACAATACCTATCCAGAGCATATGCCATCAATCCGGGACTTCGAGATGTAAATTAATGCCGTTGGCCCGGTCTCCTCAACTCCAGCAGATGGATACCAAACAAGATATGCATATTGATATTTCGCTTGTTGTTGGAAGTTAGATTACAACGGGTTCTCCTCATCAGACCAACAACGACCTCTCACTTTCGGCGAGGGCTAAAGTGTCTTATTTTTACTGTCTTACTTTCTCACTGACTTACACGCATATTCGAAAATTCCCTATTTTCGAGTCACCAGATGAAAACCAGAAAAACAAAACTGGAGGAGATCGCCATCACTATGATCCCTCTCGTAGGCCCTGTCTTAGCCAGACAGCTGATATCCTATTGCGGATCTATTGAAGCCGTTTTTACCGAGAGTAAACGACAACTCAAAACCATTCCCGGTATTGGTGAAGAAATTGCCTCCCAGATAGCAAAGTCAGGCAATGCCTTCGATGCCGCAGAAGCGGAACTTGCCCGAATGGAAAAAGAAGGAATTGAATATACGTTCTTCCTTGATGCACTATATCCATCCAGATTATTCCATCTACCTGATGCGCCATTGTTACTGTACACCAAAGGGAATGTGAACTTGCAAACGGAAAGATGTGTCGCCATCATAGGTACCCGCAAACCTACCCCTTATGGTAAAAGTGTGACAGAAGAGCTCGTGGAAACGCTGGCTACATGTGATATCACCATGATCAGCGGACTGGCGTATGGAATAGATATCACTGCGCATAAAAGTTGCCTCAAACATGATATCCCGACCATCGGTGTGATGGGTAGCGGAATGGGCCATATCTATCCTGACAGTCATCAGCCCATTGCTGAAAAAATGATGGTCAAAGGAGGTATCCTGACTGAGTTTACATATGATACAGGACCGGATGCCGTCAATTTCCCGATGCGAAACCGCATCGTGGCCGGATTATGTGACGTATTGGTCGTCGTAGAGTCCGGTGTCAAAGGCGGATCTATGATCACTGCCGCACTGGCAAATGATTACAATAAAGACGTCGCAGCTGTCCCCGGCAGAAAAATGGACAAAAGCTCGGCCGGTTGTAATCACCTGATCCGCAATCAACAAGCACATCTTGTCGAAACCGGAGAAGATGTCATCGAACTCATGTCATGGAACAAAAAGACCCGGCAGCAAAATTTTCAGACCAATTTGTTTACACAAATGACACATGAGGAACAGAAAATTTACAGTCTGATCGTGGGAGATAAGGAAAAAGATATTGATACCTTAGCTTTTCATTCAAAAACAACACCAGGTGAACTCGCAGCCATCCTTCTTACACTTGAATTTAAAGGAGCCATCAAATCCCTTCCCGGGAAAAAATTTGTGGCAATTGGCTAAGCGCTTTTTAAAAGCTGCCAGCGTCGTGATCCTCCTCTTTTTGAATTCCTGCACCGCTACTCGTGACTCAGCTTCGAATTCGTCTATAATCCCTGCAACTGCATATGCTAAACCGAAAAATGTCATCCTGCTGATTGGTGATGGGATGGGCCTTCCACAGATCACCGGAGCGATGTATATGAACGACAATAAAACAGTCTTTGAGCGTTTTAAAAATATCGGTTTTCATAAATCTCATGCATCGGACAATCTGGTGACCGACAGCGCTGCAGGGGCCACCGCTTTTGCCTCCGGCGTTAAAACATATAATGGAGCCATTGGCGTCAACGCTCGGAAAGAACCTGTTCCGACACTCCTGGAAATGGCCGAAAAGAAAGAAATGGCAACGGGACTTGTTGCCAGCAGTTCTATTACACATGCTACACCGGCTTGCTTCATTGCGCACACTGCGAGCAGGGAAGATAAAGAAGCGATTGCACTTGGATTTCTGAATACACCGGTAGATATTTTTATCGGTGGTGGTATGGATTATTTTGTCAGAAGAAAAACAGATGAGCGCGACCTCGTCGCTGAGCTTACTTTAAAAGGATATCAGATCACCAATTTTTTTGATCAGGACATCAGTGAACTAGACATCACGACAAATAAGAATATCGGATACTTTACAGCCAATGGAGAACCGCTACCCGTGACAGAAGGAAGAGATTATCTGGTTCCCGCTACCATCAAAGCTTTAGATTTTCTGGACGAGCGGTCTACGAATGGATTTTTCATAATGATCGAAGGATCTCAAATAGATTGGGGTGGGCATGCTAATGATGCCAACTATGTCGTCACTGAAATGCATGAATTTGAAAAAGTAGTGGCAGCCGCACTTGATTTTGCAGCACGAGACAAAACAACATTAGTGGTAGTCACCTCTGATCACGAGACTGGTGGATTTGCCGTTCAACCAGGATCCAAACTCGGCAAGATAGAAGTAGCCTTCACGACTAAAAGTCATACAGCATTGATGATTCCTGTTTTCGCTGAAGGACCTGGTGCCGAAGTATTCCGTGGCATCTACGAAAACACAGCCATCTTTGATAAGTTAAAGGAGGCGATGGAGTTGAAATAAATAAAGAATACCTAATAGCCAATGCCCAAGGAAAAGTAGAAAGGATTGTCTGGTGATGGGATCTGGCTAGGCACTAATAACCAATACCCAATAGCCAAGGAAAAGGGAGAAGGATTGTCTGGAGACTGATTTGCATTTGAATCAATAGTCAATAACCAATACTTCGGCTACGCTCAGCACAAGTAAGCAAGGAAAAGTATAAGGTTTTGACTGGAGACAGAAGTTACTTTGTATCAATTTGGAATAAATGGAATTAACGCGTAGATCTTCCTTTTTTCGGCATGTGGCACAGACGTCACCTGAACCAGATGGGTTTGAAGTAAGTCGTGGGGAAGGAATCTACCTTTTCGATAAAGACGGTTATCGTTATATCGATTGTATCTCCGGCATTGCGGTGTCATCGATGGGCCACAGTCATCCCCGAATTATAGCAGCTATCAAAAAGCAGCTTGACCTTCATCTGCACACCATGGTGTATGGGGAGCACATCCAGGCTCCGCAGGTTGCGCTTGCGGAGAAGCTTGCACAATTACTGCCGGATCAATTGAATTGTTGCTTTTTTACAAGCTCCGGCGCAGAGGCAGTTGAGGGAGCATTGAAACTTGCTAAAAAATATACATCACGGTATGAAATAATAGCATGTCGCCATGCTTATCACGGCAGTACAGCTGGTGCTGAGAGTCTGAGAAGTGACCTGAACTATACAGCTGCATCTAAACCATTAGTGCCGGGAATAAACCATATTCATTTCAACTCACCAGATGATTTAAGGATTATTACGGAGCTAACAGCAGCAGTTATCATCGAACCAATACAGGGAGAGGCTGGGGCGATCGTTCCAATCCCAGGATATCTGGCAGCCATTCGAAACCGATGCGATGAGACAGGGACCCTGTTGATATTTGATGAAATTCAGACCGGCATGGGGCGCACTGGCTCGATGTGGGCATTTGAACAAGAAGGTGTCGTACCCGATATACTTTTGTTGGCAAAAGCATTTGGAGGTGGTTTGCCATTAGGCGCCTTTATTTCCAGTCAGAAAATGATGCGTGTGTTATCACATGGTCCTATCCTCGGTCATCTGACTACATTTGGTGGGCATCCATTGAGTTGCGCAGCTAGCCTGGAAGCAATCAATATTTTAATTGAAAATAATTTACCTGAGCGGGCAGCCGCTTTTGAAAAAATCATCCGTACAAATCTTGAAAATCATCCGGCTTTGTGTGAGATCAGAGGACGTGGATTGATGCTTGCGCTTGATCTTAAAAATCCAGATCATCTTTTCCCTGCAGTAAAAGCCTGCCGTGAGCAAGGCTTGCTGGTGGATTGGTTTCTGTTCAACAATCGGTCGATAAGGCTGGCGCCACCTCTTATTATACGTGAGGAAGAGGTTGAATGGATATGTGAAAAATTGAATAGCGCGCTGGCTCAATTATAAGCGGAATGAAAATCCGAATTGAAAAAACCTAGCTGCATCGCACCGCGAAATAAGCTGTAGTATGCCTTTTGAAGTTGAGGCAATCTTATATAGGCACTTACAACTCCTTCCGCAGCCTTGCTACCGGGATATTGAGTTGCTCACGATATTTCGCAACTGTGCGGCGTGCGATGCTGTATCCTTTTTTCTCTAACATCTGACGGAGCTTTTCATCGGACAACGGCTTACGTTTGCTTTCACCTGAAATAATTTCTCCAAGGATAGATTTGACTTCCTGGGTAGACACTTCATCTCCCTCCGTATTGACGATAGACTCAGAAAAGAAATCCTTTAAGCGTTTTGTTCCAAATTCAGTCTGAACAAATTTGCTACTGGCTACCCTGGATACAGTTGAAATATCCAGCCCGGTAATCTCCGCGATATCACGCAAAATCATCGGTTTTAGCTTGGTCGAATCACCGGTCAGGAAAAACTCCTTCTGAAATTGCATGATAGCATACATCGTCTGCTTGAGCGTATTTTGGCGCTGCTTAATAGCGTCAATAAACCACTTGGCAGAATCTATTTTTTGTTTGATAAATAGGATCGCTTCCTTATTTTCCTTCTGTACGGTATGTTGTACTTTTTTGATTTGATAAGCTTTCAACATATCCACATACTGATCATTGATGCGCAGATCAGGTGCGTTGCGCACGTCCATCGTCAGGTCAAGCATCCCGTCCCTGTTGGTCACAAGAAAATCGGGAATGATGGTCTGTGTCTGGGTATCAAACTGGCTGGTATATCCGCTTGCCGGTTTAGGATTGAGTTTCAGGATTTCATCCAGTGCCCCCTTAAGCATGGCCTCATCAATCTCAAGATTACGCTGTAATCGTGAAAAGTGCTTTTTCGAAAAAGCCTCAAAATGTTTATTGAGGATCAGAATACCCAGCTTTAAACAAGGGATCAAATCCGTTTCACCTGCTTGCTCAGCAATGTTTAATCGCTGTTGCAATTGGATCATGAGTGTTTCCCGCAAGTCTCTTGCTGCAACGCCCGGCGGATCAAACCGTTGTATCATCGACAACACCTCTGCTACCTGTTTGGTAGCGACTTCAATATTGTATGCAAAAAGAATATCATCGATTAGGGAAGGAATGTCCCTTCTCAGATAACCGGTATCATCAATACTACCTATAATCTGATTGGCGATAATCCTGTGCACCTCTGAATCGAGATTCAACATGCCTAATTGCTGATCCAGATAATCGTGAAACGTATTGGCTACCACTGCTGGCAGACTCTTATCCCGCTGCTCATTGGCAGGCTCAGTCGAATGATAACTGACCGGGTCATCCTCTATATAATCGCTGATATAGTCATCGATATCATAGTCATCATTATCATCATTATCCCCATCATTCTCCTTTTCATCCTGACTATTTTCTGGAGACGTCTCGCTGTAGTTATCTGGTTCTTCGAGGGCAGGGTTTGCTTCGAGTTCTTCTTTGATGCGTTGCTCGAGGGATACGGTAGGTATCTGAAGCAGTTTCATCAGTTGAATCTGCTGAGGCGAGAGCTTCTGAAGAAGCTTCTGTGATAATTGTTGTCTGATCATAGTGAGACCTGTAGTACTATAGGCAAATATACCAAGATTTTCATATTATAAAAATATTTAATTTGTTTTCTTGAGATTCTGAATAAATTTCATTTCCCCGTGACGGATATTTATGCCCCTTAACAGGAATTTCCATGCTATTACAACATCCGGAAAGCCTTTCTCGTTTAATGCCCACCCCATTTTTTAAGGCCTGCACCCTATTAACAGGCCACCAGCAATCCCCACCCAAAACCCATAAACCTATAAACTCCTCAACCTTTTAACCCATTAACCTTTAACCTATCAACTCATCAACCTATCAACTCATCAACCCATCAACCTATCAACTCATCAACCTATCAACCTTAAACCCATCAACCAACCACCAGATATTCTAAAATCCTATGATTCCTTACCCTACTTTTGCCTCTGTAATTGAATCATACCCATCATCGTGAACACTAACCACCCGGATACACTTGAAACACCTCGATTGTTTGAGGTTTTCAGTTCCAGAAGTGAGCTGCAGAAGATTCTGTGGATCACTGGGATATGGGTGTTCTTTTCCATCTGCCAGTCCGTCTATGACTTTATGGTCCTGCTGGCAGCCGATGTGGAACCAAATGGTCCTGCTTTCTGGACCAACCTCCTCATTAATGCCCTCGCTACGATTCTGGCAGGACTGATTGGTGGAGCGATCCTGGTCAGTTACCTCCAGCGTTGGGTGCGAAACAACCCTTATGGGCAGGCAATTCTATTTATACTGCTCGCCTTTACCCTGATCATTTGTTTTGTAACCATTCTGGCATTCGTCACGCGCGCGACGATCACCGGTGAAGAGAGCATACCACAAAAAGATATGCTTTATCATATCGGTTCTCATGTCCGGAGCCTCCGGTTTCTGAAGGATTATTTCCTTTGGCTATTTATTGTCTTATGTACGATAGCCGGATTTATGATCAATGATAAATACGGCCCCGGCAACCTCCGCAGTTTTTTTATGGGCCGTTACTTCAGGCCGCAACGTGAAGAACATATTTTTATGTTTCTCGATCTCCGCAGTTCAACCTACATCGCGCAAGTCCTCGGCGAACAACAATATTTTAATTTTATCAAAGATGTGATTCGTGACGCCACGCCTGTCATCCTCAAACATAAAGGAAGAATCTACCAATACGTAGGTGATGAAATCACGGTGAGTTGGTGGATGAACCAGGGTCTTCAAAAACTAAATTGTATTCGATGCCCTATGGAGATCCGCAAAGTCTTCAACCATCGCTCTTCTTATTACACTGCCCAATATGGCGTAGTACCTGATTTTAAAGCAGGGCTGCACTGTGGTCCTGTGATGGTGGGTGAGATAGGTGTCGTCAAAAGAGATATCGCTTTCTCAGGTGAAGTTGTAGGTACTTCAGCCAGAATCCAAAACCGCTGTAACCACCTTGAAGTGAACCTCCTGATCTCGCAGGATCTGAAAGACCTGCTTCCATGGCAAGACTCAAGGTTAGTACCCGAACATAAAGGTGATTTGTTGATCAAAGGAAGAATGGTCAACCTTGCGCTTTATACAGTCAATGCCGAATAGAGAATATTTAATCAATGATTTGCTTTCTTTTCAGCTCATTGAGATTGACCCGCAGACCAAGATGTTTTGTTGATCCAGCC
>JBBRDL010000131.1:0-9829 GCA_038203965.1 Chitinophagales bacterium
CAGGCTGGTCATCGAGGCATTGTTGAAAATACGAAAATACGCTCCCAAAGAACTTAGTGAACTCAATCCGGAAAGATCCACCATTGCATTGTTAGTGTAAACGTTGAGATTCCCTCCAATGGATTGTAATGCCTCTAATCCTGTAAGATTGACAAGTGAGTTATTTTCTCTGATATTAAGATAACCACCGATTGAAACAAGATTCCCAAGTCCATTAAAATTAGTTAAAGACGAATTGTTTCCTATAATTGCCCATCCACCGATAGTGTTAAGGCTGTTTAGTCCGGAAAAGGAAGTTAGCGCTCCATTATTTAAAATATAAAAATCACTTCCTATATTAGAAAGTGCCTCCAGTCCTCCGAAATTAGTCAAAGAAGGATTTCCCCATATCCAAAAAAATGTCCCAACAGAAGTTAGCGACTGTAGTCCATTCATATCTGCAAGAGATGAGTTGGAATCAAACCATACGTATGTTCCGACTGATATCAGTTCGCTTAATCCTAAGGTAGTAAGTGCCGCATTATTCCATATATCAAGTCCACCATCTATAGTCGATAGATTACCCAACTCATTAAAATTCTGCAATAGGGGATTAAAAAATGTTGCTAAGGTTCCACCAACTGATATTAAATTATTCAGTCCGCTCAGGTTCGCCAAATTGGTATTGCCAATAATATACAGGTAGCCTGATATCGAAGTAAGGTTAATGAGTCCAGATACATTAGTCACACTGGAACCCCATGTTCCGATTTCCAGGTTGCCTGAGATTGTTGCACAATAAGGATAAGTTGCTACATAAGCATCAACCTGAGCCTGGTTATGGAGCAAAACATTTCCTACTGGGCATTGCGGCGCAATTGTAAAATACTCCTCCACACAACCGGAAGCATCACCATCATCATTGTATGCTGTGATAGTAATATAGATTGTAGTATTAAATGGCCATGGTATGCCATGATCATACATAGTCATATTTCCTATATCAACATTATTGACGAGGTCTGTTCCGCTGGACGAAGTACCCACAGAAAGGCGGTATCCATCTGCTTCCGCAACTGAAGTCCATTGAAGATCTGCGTCAGGTGAAACGAGCGTAGAGCCATCTACTGGAGAAATCAAATCTGAACATCCAGGTGTGTTAGATATCTTACCAATGAGAATAGTATTCGTATAATATTCAATGTACCAATCCCCTGGAGGATAATTGATGATGGAAAACATACCTGTTATAGGTCCCGTTGCGCTCACGATTTCAAATGTTGGATTGCCTGAAGGAATATATCCAATTTCCAAGGTGACATTCAGTGTGCCTGATGCCGTATAGTTTCCATTTACGTTTAAACGATCATGGCCTATGCCGGGGCCTGAGTCAGAAGCAAGCTCTATATCCAGGACACTATTTGGTACTGTTGCAAAAGTTAATGTTAGTTCTCCAGGAGAAAGACCCGGTGCAATGGTGCCCAGGTTGGTAAAACTGAAATCAAACTGAATAGTACCGATACCATGAATCTCGCCTGAAGCAGCATTGGTAAAAGGGCTACCAGAACATCCGGCACTAAAAGCAAACAGAGACGAAGTGGTTTTATAAAATAAACCATGGTTTGTGCTATGCGTGGCTCCAAGATGAACATTGCTTGCTTGATTTAGATTTACGATTCCATCATTCTCATTGATAAAGATGGCAGGGGGAGGTACACCATAATAGCAACTGTATGGACCCATTTCATTGATAAATCCACTTTCCCAGTCAATTGTTCCATGGTTCCTGATCGTCGTATTGCTGCCGAAATATCCACCATTGATTGTCATCAAAGCTCCGAATTGAATCACATGTTCAAGCCCTGAAAGTCCTCCTAAGTTGAGATTCAGGTTGACGCCACTGGCATATGTTTTTATTCCGGTGCCAGCTATTGTTCCTACAACGTTTATTGTCGGAAGTGTAAAGGTGCAATTGTCCGGAATATTCAATGTTGAGTTTATATTCAATACGCCACCACCTGTAAGGGATGAACCAACAAGCAGATCAGTTGGCCCGTTCAGAGTTAATGTCCCTTCCAGGCTCATTGTGGCACCAATTGTTGCTGCAGTATTGATCAGCAATATACCTTCAAGATCTACTGTACCATTCAGCGTAGTAGCCCCCGCATAAAATGCGATCTGCCCAGAAGTAATATTGAATGTTCCTGTTGCTGTATTCGTCAATGTACTTCCGGCACATCCGCCGGAGAACTCAAACAGAGCAGAAGTGGTCTTGTTGATCTCGCCGTGATTGGTTACCCAGGTAGCACCCAAATGAGTATAGTCAGCACTGTTAAGATTCCATATTCCATCTACTTCATTGATGAAGTAAGCAGGAGGTGGTACCCCATAATAACAACTATATGGGCCCATTTCATTAATGTATCCGGCTTCCCAGTTAAAGGTTCCATAGTTGCGTAATGTAGTTGAACTTCCTAAGCCGGAAGATGCCAATACATTTAACACACCTCCGACCTCAATGATCCATTCACAAACACCTCCCATTGTTCCACCAGAACTATTTAGTATTCCACCGGATAGGATATACTTATTAGCTGACCCACCAAATGCCTGGTTAAGGTTTAGTGTTCCAATGACATCCAGGTTACCTGGCAGATCAATAGACACAGGCGAAGAAAGCGTAACGACGTGACCAGTTAGAATTGTTACTTCATCACTCGTTGCGGGGACACACGCACAATCCCAGGTATTTGGATCACTCCAGTCTCCACTTACTATACTTTGGATCTGGGCCTGCAGGTAGTTTGCCAAAGTCAATAGTATACCTAAAAAAAGGTGTTTCATTTGAAAGAGGTAGTAAGATTTGTGTTTCATTTTCACTGCGATTTATGGGTTAGGATTGAGAGTTTTTTGGTTTTAATAGATTGTACTGATTGGGGATTTTTGGGGATTTGATTTCGCGTGTCTTTGACAAGGATCAGGTCCGCATTATCACAGATCTGATCCTTTATGTCCAAGTTTGTCATGGTTGCTGGAGGCTGACGGTTTGGTATTTAAAATCGGATTTGACAGTATGGAATGGTTGGTTAATATTCAATCCATCCTTCCTGTTGAAAGGAAGCATCCTGCTGATCCTGTGGATTGAAATACCCGGAAAGTGATGTTTCACCGGTGGCCCCTTCAAATTTTCCAGTACCACCAATAATTTGGTTGATGCCATAGAATTCCACCCTGGTAGGACCTATGGGTATAGCGGTATTAGAAAGCGTTTGGAACCAGATGGAGTTTCCTTTTTTATCAAATACAATGGAACCAACATCCGATGGTATATCTGTATACCCTGCTGCCGCCAACTCTGCAGCAAAAAACATTGTAACCGGCGCATGAAGTGAAACAATGTTTGGCGGATCAAACACAACATATTGATTAAAGTAGGTGCTGACTTTACCCATATGTGTTGCATTGCCCGTCCCACCACCAGGATACCATGCTGGAAATGGATTAGGAGCCATCCAGCCTGGACCAGGAACGAAGTTATACCAGGTATCATGCAGATCCTTATACGGTCGCCTGAGGGGCGTTTGTGCTTTTGCAAGATCATCACCCTCGCGTGCATCCGAGATGCCAATTGGCGCCTGTAAAGAATCAGCATCGCATCCTGGTGTCACAAAGAGTGGTGCCATCAATAGAATGGCCGCGAATGGTAAATGGAATAACTTTTTCATTGGATAAAAGATTTTGATTTAAAAAATTGGTTTTCTTTTTGGAAAACATGGCATGACTTTACGCCATTGCTATAGCTTATGAATGCCGTAATTAATTAGGCTTATAACTTCCTAATAAGTCACCGTCCATGCCATAGTCGCCGTTCCTGCATCCTGGGTCATGTTGAGCAACACGGTGGTGAACCCGTCTCCGGACATTTTTGAAAACTTTCCAGTACCAGAACCCAAATTATCCACCACGAGAAAGGAACCGTTGGGCTGCACTTGCGAAGTCCCTGTAGAGGAAAAAACATCCCCGGGAGATGATCCTGTATACGTGGTCACAAAATCGTATCCCATACCAAGGACAAGATCAATCTTGAAGGTAGTCGCGAAAAGGACATCTCCTATATCGCTAACTGTGCCGTTCCCCTCCATCGTGATCTGTGCGGACAATGGGATCATTCCAGTGGAATCAAAGGTCAACGGAATAAAAGCGGTTCTAACGAAGACAAGATCACCGGAAACGGCTTTGTTTTCAATGGTAAAGTCATCTTCATCTTTACAACTGATAAAGGACATACTTCCGGCGAGGAGGCAGCAAGTAATTAAATAAAATGACATTTTCATGTTTACATATTTTAAGGTTAAGCAATACAATTTTTATCTATACAAAAGCATGTGCAGTTCATTTATTCAATGATGACATGTGAAAGCAAAGCTCCGCCGGGAGCTGTAATGCCCGTTGAAGAGAAATGCTTTAAAAAGGATTCAGATTTTTTGAGGTTCCGCTTTATCCGTCCCGGATAAAATCATCTATTCGCGTGATCTGAATCGGTATTTCTTGCAGCGGTGGACGCACATTGAAAGGCTCATACCTCGCTTCCGAATTTACTGCTACTTTAATTATTCTCCTGATGCCGGGGTGAAACGGACCGATCACAGCAGCCATCACTTTGGCTAGGGCAACCGGTAACCTTGTCAATTTCAATTTCTTGCCGGCAGATGATAAACATAAAAGGACCTAATACTTCAGCCATTGGCAAAAGGGTCAAATGAAGTTTCCTGGAATCTTTGAGATGAATCCATATTTCTTTTGCATCCGCAATTGGTTTAATAGCCTGGAGCGAGTCTTTAGGTAGTTTTTGGAGGTGACGTCCTTGCATCGGGTATAAGCTAATAGTATTGGCATAAAAATTTTATCTTCCATGACCTTTCAGGCCATGGATTTTCGGGATCACCTCCATCATATAAAAATTAAGTGTCATTTCTTCTGTTCTTTTGATGTTTCAAAATAAAACATTTTGCTTTTAGCAGAAAATAGGACTTTAGGCTTAGAGTGAAAAAAGATACTCAGGACAAGCGGTTTCAGGACTATATTGTAATTTACGGCGCTATGGATTGTGAAATGTTTGACTGGCCCTATTCCAATTTTATTCAAATTCGGTTAAGGCTCTTCAGAAGGGTTATACTTACTGATATCAGTATTATTTCCTTTTACATCCCTTTTGGTTTCAGCCAGGACATCAAGTTTTTTCCTGTATACAATGATGTTTTTGAAGGCCATTTAGCCTGTGGTGAAATACTGAAAGATTCCTATGGCTTCGTATGGTTCAATACCAATTCAGGAACCTTCAAATATGATGGTGTAAACATGGTCTGGTTCCAAAGCAACCCAAATGACAGCTTATCCATTCATCATAATATTATGAAAGATCTGCTCCAGGATGGGTCCTATTTATATCTTACCGCTTGGGGCAATGGCAATGTTATAGATAGAATCAATCTTCTTGATAACACCGTTGAGCGACTTTCGATTCCTAATGATTTAAACACAGCGCACTCAAACATCATCAAACTGTCAAATGGTTTTTTTATAACCGGAGGTGAAGTCGGTTTAGTTTATTTTAATCTTCAACTCCAAAAATCATTTTTTTATCCTATTCACCTTGCTAAAGTTTTGATTAAATCAAGGGAAAATCAGATTATCGTTTTCAATGCCATGAGATTGAGCACTTTTGAAGCCAATGGTGATTCGTTGAAATTGATTTCATACAGCCTTGTGTCAGGACCTGTCTATTGTGCTGAACAAGTTCCTGGTCACATTGTGTTTGGTTCTTCGCATGGATTATTTTCACTTGACAATACCATGGATATTCCAGAAATTTTTAAGCACATCGATATCCGTTCTCTTTTATTGGGTTCCGATTCGTCCCTTTGGATAGGGACAATGGATTTGGGATTATACCGCTGGAACTTAAAAAGTGGCGCAATTCAACATTTTGAAGCTGATGAACGTACAGGATTTCTTCATTCCAATGTCATCAATTCGCTTTATGAAGATAAAGACAAATTACTTTGGATTGGAACAGATGCTGGGCCTTTTATAGCCGACCTTAAAAGTAAATTAATTTCAACCCTTCCTTTGCTGCCAGGGTTAAAGGGTCTTTCAGACAGTTACTTGATTTTCGAAGACAAACTGAATAGAGTGTGGGTTTCGAACAAAGATCGGATTCAACTGCTTGATTTGAATTCGGGCTTGTACTCCGACAAGAGCCTGGAAATCCCGCAATCAGCTAATTGTTTTATAGATGAGCGCAAAGAGAATATCTGGTTAACGACCAAAGGTTTTGGGGCTTATCGATTGAAATTCAATCAAACTTCATCAGAATATGAAATTGCCCAACATTATACCTTTCATCCCGAACAAAACGATGGGATTTCTTCGCCGGTCCTTTTAGCTGTAATGTCCGATCATCTTCAAAATACATGGTTTGGAAACTATACCAGTGGAATTGATATTCAATCCAGTAACGGAACATGGACGCATCTAACAAAAGATCAGGTGGGTGGCGTTTCGATCAGTCAGATCATGCAAACAAAAGATCATAACATCTGGATTGGAAAATGGGATTCGGGCCTCACCAAATGTACCTATGATGAATCCGGAAATCTTTCGTTTAAATATTATACACCTGAAAACAGCTCATTAAGTTCCACAGCCATTTCCACTATTGTTGAAGAGGACGATGGCGATCTGTGGGTAGGCACTATGAGTGGTGGGCTATTCCATATGGATAGATCAACTGAAACATTTACTTCTTACTCATCAATGCCAGGAATTCAGTCCCAAAATATTTTTAGTATCGTCCTTGATCCTAAGAAAAATATATGGTGCTCTACCAGTAAAGGATTGGCTTGTATGAAATATAAAGATAACCGATTTCGGAATTTCACTGTTTTCGATGGAATACCACAAAACTCTTTTAATTTTTATTCAAGCTGCGCGCTTAGTAATGGAGCTGTCCTCTTTGGTACGACTTCAGGTATCGCTATGGCTGATGCGGAAATCGCTTTTTCACCAGACACACTCCATCTTCCAATGATCTCTGGTATAAAACTGTTTAATAAACAGTTGATACCCGGGCCAGACAAAATTCTTCATCAAAATGCCAATCTTGTTCAGGAACTTACGTTACCTTTTAATCAGGATGTTTTAACCTTTGAATTTACAAACCAATATTACCGCAATCCTGAAAGTGTCCTTTATTCTTATTTTTTAAAGGGCATTGATAAGCAATGGAGCGAAGCGGGGAAGACAAATTTTGTCACTTTTAAAAGGTTACCTCCAGGTACGTATATATTAGACGTCAGATCCAGTATCGACCACGGATATACCTACAGCTATATACGAAAACCGCTGACCATCACCATCCTTCCTCCCTGGTGGCAAACTTGGTGGTTTAGATCACTCGTCTTGCTGATGATAGCTGCTATTATCTATTATATCTTTCTGCAAAGAACCCAGCGCCTCTTGGCCCTACAGCGGATTGACATTGAAAAGAAAATCGCCCTCGAAGCGGAGCGCTCAAGGATCTCTCGGGATATGCATGACGATCTGGGTTCTGGTCTGTCCGCCATACACCTGCTATCCAATTACCTTTCAGACAACGCTGAAGAAAAATACCCTGAATTCACTTCCGAAGTAAACAAAATACGCAAGTCCAGTGAAGATCTCAATCAAAGCATTCGTGAAATCATCTGGACCGTCAACACGAAAGATGATACACTCTCTTCCCTTGCCCTATTTATACGAAGATATGCGCATGAGCTCCAGGAAAATGCCAAGATCCCAATTCATGTGCAAATGGAGAATCCAATGCCTGAGATTCAGCTAAATGGAGTGCAACGAAAACACCTCTTTCTATGTGTTAAAGAAGCGATCAACAATGCGATTAAGCACGGGAAGCCTGAAGTGATCAATGTCAATATTCAAATTGAAAATGAAAATATGATTTCAATTAAAATTCAAGATAATGGCAAGGGATTTGATATTGGGCAATCGAATGAAAGGAACTCAGGTAATGGTCTGAAAAACATAAAAGAAAGGATGGGGGAAATCGGCGGACTTGCTCAATTTGAATCAGGAGAAAAGGGAACCACCGTACTCTTTCAAATTAAAGTGTAAATCGCCTTTACAGGGGTTTCTTTTGACTGGCACGGCAAATTCTATCACTCGTTGCCGTTGTTGGAGTTTGCTACAACAACCTCTAATAACACGCAGCCACAACCTTGCAATACCCTCGTATCTATTTATACATTTCTTCCAAAATACTTATTCAGCGCCTCTACCCTTGTCCTCACCTGGAGCTTTGTATAGATATTGGAGATATGCGCTTTCACGGTTTTCAAACTGATATTTAATTCAGCAGCCACTTCTTTTTCTAATCGTCCTTTGGATATAAGGTCAATTACTTCTCTTTCCCTGGCTGTGAGCAAAGCCACCTGTCTAGGATCTGCAAGATGATCACGATTAAAGGAGAGAGCGATCTTCCGGGCGATGGACGGACTCATTGGTGCACCCCCTTCGTGCAGATCACGAATCGCAGTTATGATCTTGTCAGGTTTATCGGATTTCAAGACATATCCCAATGCACCGGCAGACAATGCATCAAAGACCTTCTGATGATCTTCAAAAATGGTCAGAATTAAAAACTGAGTGTTCGGAAGTTCCGGCTTAAGAAAGGTGATGCATTCTATCCCGTTCATACGGTGAGGTCCAAGGTCAATATCCACAAGCACAATATCTGGTTTGATGGCCGGCAGCGCAGCTAAAGCATCCTCCCCGTTCAGATAAATGGAAAGGACCTCTACTTCATCCTTCGCGTTAAGTACAACTCGTAAGGTTTCGCAGAGAAATTTATCGTTTTCGATGATACTTACCTTAATCATATATAACCTCTCATGGCTTCGTTTCTTTCAATAAATGTAGATTATTCCATCTGGCCGGACATTAGGTCTTTAGCCCTATTTCCATGTCCTCATGGCAATGATTTTGATAGTCACTGCTTACTAGCTCGCTTTTCCCTATTACGATTTGCAAATGGAGCATCAAAGCTTATTCCAAACATTCCATCTTAGGCATGATGCAAACTCCAAGTCATCCTTTGACCAAAGTTGCCCCTTTTATAGCCATCTTGAGCAGCACTTGCCGGATCAAATAAGTGCCGCCAGCCAATATCCTGCATTTCAGGACCGTTTACTATGAAAATATGCGATTTTCACATTATTTATTATCCTAATTTATAACTTATTCATAATTTTGGGTTTGTGTGTAAAAGTGGGTCTGAAATCGGGGCGAACCTGAAAATTGAGTTTGGCAGGCATAAATGGTTAATGGTCAATGGTAAATGAATTGAGAAAATTCCTTAAAAAGCATCGCAACACGGCGTGGATCTATGCACTGTTGCTCTTCCAGATTTCAAACCAGACTCTTTCCGGGCAGCAAACCGTCCTGTATAGGGACGCAGAAACTGATTTTGCAAATCTCGTTAAGGAATATGATCAGGGTCTCTACGGCAGATGCATCAGATCCGCCGATCGATACAAGGATGTGTACAAAGAGCCTGTTTTTGAGCAGTTTGCATTGGAGGCTGAACTATATAAACTGAAGTCGAGCCTACGGATTGGTAATCCCGGCATCATCAACGAGGTCATGGCTTTTGCTGAATCCTATAAATCTGACGCTGTTGGTGAAAAAGCTATCCTCCTGATAGGGGAGAATGCCTATGACCAAAAGGAATATGATGATGCCATTAAATATCTCAGCATGGTGAATGGCAATGTGCTGCAACCCGATGAACGAG
>JBBRDL010000132.1:0-9807 GCA_038203965.1 Chitinophagales bacterium
AGATTATCCTTGACATGACACGCATAGCTGAGAATGCTTACTTCATTCAGCAAAAGGAAGAAGGCTATGCTAAAAAATCAATCCAGTCTATAGTAAAAGAAATCTGTGACTATACAGATGGAGCCACGATGAGTGCCAAAAAAGATGCCCTGGTCAATATTGGTGGCTTCCTCGCACTCAACGATAAAAGCGATTATGAAGAAGCCAGTAACCTGGTCGTGGTGTATGAAGGCCTTCATACGTATGGCGGACTCGCAGGAAGAGATATGGAAGCGATGGCTATCGGCATCCATGAATCCGTCTCTGATGCACATATGAAAGCCAGGATCGGACAGGTCATCTACCTGGGAGAACAACTTAAATCCTTTGGGGTACCTATAACTGAACCTATCGGTGGCCATGGAATTTTCCTTGATGCCAAACGCTTTCTTCCGCATTTAGATCAGGACAAATTTCCTGCCCAGGCCCTGGCGGCTGAATTGTATATCGACAGTGGCGTCCGTAGTATGGAAAGAGGTGTTGTCTCCGCAGGACGAAATGCGAAAACAGGAAAGAACTATTATCCAAAACTTGAGCTCGTGCGACTCACTATACCCCGACGCGTTTACACCCAGGCCCACATGGACGTCATTGCGGAATCCGTGGAAAATGTCTATGTCAACAGGGACAAAATAAAAGGACTCAAGATGGTGCATGAACCAAAGTACCTGAGATTTTTTCAGGCGAGATTTCAGAAGTTGTGAGAGGTGTAAGAGAGTGAGAGAGTGAGTGAGAGGTGTAAGAGAGTGAGAGAGTGAGACAGTGAGAGAGTTAGACAGTGAAAGGGTGAGACAGTGAAAGGGTGAGAGAGTGAGACAGTGAGACAGTGAAAGGGTGAGAGGGTGAGAGAGTGAGACAGTGAGAGAGTGAGAGAGTGAGACAGTGAGATAGTGAGAGAGTGAGAGAGTGAGACAGTGAGATACCATTTTGGTGGTTATTGGTTGGGTCGTATTGCACCCGACCTTTTTGCGCACTGCGAAGCAATGCGGGAGGGTACGACAGTGAGAAGTAATGGCGATTAAAGATTAAGAATGTAAATTTGCCACATGGAAAGCGCAAGATTCCTTCTTCTTTCAGCGGTCATATTGTTACAACTGGGCAGTATTTCCTGCTCAAACAGTGGTGCAAAACCTTTAAATCCAAATGGTGACAGCGAGCTGGCACTCCTCATGCGTGAAATGCATGACGATGGCATGCGCACCAAAAAACAATTGTTGGAAGGCAAAACGCCTACAATACAAGTTAAGTATGAAAAACTGACTACCGCCAAAGCTACAGAACCTGAAAAAGCTGCCTCCCCGGAATACGCGGCGTATGCTACTATCTATGAAACAGCGGTACAAAATTTCCTCGAACGCAGAGGTAATGAGCAGATTGAATCGTACACCACAATGGTCAATGCATGTATGAACTGTCACCAACAAATCTGTCCGGGCCCCATGGTCAAGATCAAGAAGATGTATCTGTCGGAAAAGGAATTGGCGTTGCTGGGGCAAGAAGATTAAACGCTTTTATGTTTATAAGTTTATGTGCTTATATGCTTATAATTGCTTATACGCTTATAATTGCTTATATGCTTATAGGTTTATGGGTTTATATGCTTATAGGTATATATGCTAAAGGTTGATAGGTTAACTTGTGCTGACTGGAGTCGAAGCGATACAGGAATAGCATAGGGTGGTTGGTGCGAACTCCTCCCACCCATATGCTTTTTTGTTTTGTTTAAATGGCTGAGATTATAATTTCACCAGCCGGGCAACAAATTTCTGATGGGCATCATTCATGCCCCTGAGCACATAGGTACCTGCAGGGAGCATTTTTACTTCTATCCCCTGCTAAGCGTAGATTGTATCTACGCTTTCGCGTCAGCAAATTTTTAATTTGCACCCCTCAGTAAAGCGGTTGTACTTCCACCCGTTTCCAACGGCAGGCAATTCATGTCATGCCCCTAAATACCTTAAAGGGGAACTCCAATCCGGCAAAAACCCGATCTTCGAGCTCCAAGAGAAGCTATGCAAGTCCATAATGAAACCGGAAATACTGAAATATCGGCTGCCATTGCAGGCCGGCCATCCATATGGCAGGAACTCAAAAATGCGATACGGGGTACTGAAGCGGATTACACACAGATCACAATCAAGCGTGCTGTATTCCTGCTGGCTATTCCGATGATACTTGAGTTGGTGATGGAGTCCACCTTTGCAATAATAGATATCTACTTTGTTGGAAAACTGGGTCCTTCTGCGGTAGCAACCGTTGGCTTAACCGAAACATACTTATTTCTTCTCTATTCTATTTCTATGGGGCTTGCTACGGCGGTAACGGCGATCATAGCACGGCGCATTGGAGAAAAGAAAAAAGAAGAAGCCGGCATGGCTGCTATTCAATCCATCTTCCTGGCTTTATTGGCTTCTATACCTTTTGCTTTGGCAGGCATCTTCTATGCAAAAGAATTGCTGGCGTTGATGGGTGCTGATGCATGGGTGATCGAACACGGATATCGTTATGCGCAGTGGATGCTTGGCGGCAATGTCATCATCATGTTATTGTTTGTCATCAATGCTATATTTCGCGGAGCAGGGGATGCGGCGATCGCTATGTGGATTCTGTTGATCGCCAATGGTTGTAATATCATACTTGATCCGATTTTGATTTTTGGGTGGGGACCTTTTCCCTCAATGGGTATCGAAGGAGCTGCTATTGCTACCAATATCGGAAGAGGTGTCGGTGTGCTAGTACAACTGTGGATTTTATTTAAAGGAGGAAAACACATTCGTGTGCGGTTATCCCAATTGTATTGGAACGCCGGTGTAATACTTAAAATACTCCGCACCTCTGCCGGTGGTATCGGCCAGATGATCGTAGGTATGACAGCATGGATTTTTCTAATGCGGATATTGGCCGGTATCGGAAGCGAAGCAGTGGCAGGAGCCACGATTGCCCTGCGGATTATGATGTTTACGTTGATGCCGGCATGGGGATTGTCCAATGCAGCAGCAACCCTCGTAGGTCAAAACCTCGGTGCAGGTCACCCGGATCGCGCGGAATCAGCCGTATGGAAGACAGGGTATTACAACATGCTTTTTTTGGCCATTGTATCAGTGATCTATTTCATATTTAACGTAGAACTCATCAGCATCTTTTCAGCAGATCCGGACGTCATAAGGATCGGCAGTGAATGGTTACGTATCCTTTCATTATCCTTTATTGTGTATGGTTGGTGGATGGTCGCTGTGCAGGCATTCAACGGTGCTGGCGATACGCGTACTCCTACCTTAATTAATATTGTATTCTTCTGGATGATCCAGATACCCTTGTCATATTACCTAGCCATTATACTTGACTGGCAACATACAGGCGTATTTTATGCTGTGTTTTTTTCAGAGACGTCAGTTGGGTTGTTTACACTATGGTTATTTACCAGAGGTAAGTGGAAGACGATGAAAGTTTAAGGGGCGGAAGGGTGAATTGAGAATTGAGAATTGAGGGGATAGGTCTAAAAGTAAAAGTTATCGTGTCCCTGAGCTTTTCGAAGGGAAGAGGGTGAGTAACTCTCCTCACTCCGGCCGCTTCGCGCAGCGGAGGGTTCAGAACGGGGCAATATATGAGATTGCACCAGCCGATGCCGACAAAATATTTGTTTGAAGGTTAGAAAAAAGATCATCCTTATCGTACACGGAGTGCACAGACGATCTTTAACCGTGCCATTCAGGCAGCAGGGATGCATAAAAAGGTGACCTTTCATGCGCTCCGGATTAGTTTTGCAACGCACCTTCTGGAAAAAGGGGTGGATATCAAGTATATCAAGGAACTACTTGGCCACTTTGATATCAAGACCACAGCGAGATACCTCCATGTCGCTAAGGAAAAACTTATACAGATCAAGAGTGCGTTGGACTACTTGGATAGGGGGATATAAAAAGCGCAAGTTTGTATTCACGCAAGGATGATATCGAAAAACGTAATACTAAAATATTTATATTCAATGGGAAACGGGTATCTTTGATTGCGTAGATATACGTGTTATCGGTCATTAACAATAATGAATTGAATATGAAAACTATCTTAATCATTTTCGGATTAACCCTTCTTTGTGCGAATTCCTTTGGTCAATTTATAGGTTACCTTACATAATTGGAAGACTCTGAAAAGGAATCTGCTTTCGCAGAAATAACCTTGGTTCACCGAAACAGACCAGATCAGGAAAATTTTGTTCATGAGTTAGGTTCGACAAGCTTTATGATCCCCAAGGAAGTTAACGGGAAGGAAATAAAAATTGTTCTTTCTAACTTCCGAATTACTGAGGGTTACCCATTCATCAGAAATAATAAAACATACGTTCAAGTATTTCTTTATTACGATAATGAAACATTTGATCCAAGGGATGACATATTCATTATTGCATTTCCTTTTCAAGTAGATAAAGAATTGATTGATAGCGAACTTCAACATTATCAAGACCAAGAATACGTAGATTATAATTTTATCACTGCGAAGAAGGATTAGAAACCCAAGTCAGCAAGAACGATAAATTTTTGGATATATCTATGCTCGAACTGAATTCAAAAAACAACCGATAACAATAGCTACTCGCCAGCAGGGATTTTCACATTGACAATGAATAGTAGTAAATTTGATTAAATCTGCCTGAAGGAGAATCATCTATTCGAGCCCCCTGGCGGCATGTAGCCCTAGCGTTATGGCAAGTTTAAAAACGACCTTGAAGACAGACAATAAAATTTAACTTTGCACCTATTGACAATTATTAAAGATTGACTAGAACAAAAATAAAAGTGGAGACCAGTAACCATTTTAAAAAACGGGGCGACACCGAAAAGTCATACGAGTAGGAAACAAATTTAAAATTTATCATTATGCCAAAGTATGTAATTGAAAGAGAAATCCCAGGTGCAGGTAAATTGACCTCCGAACAATTAAAAGGAATTTCTCAAACATCTTGCGGAGTATTAAGCAAAATGGGACCTCAAATTCAGTGGTTACAAAGTTATGTGACAGGAGACAAAATTTACTGTGTTTACATTGCACCTAACGAAGAGATGGTTCGTGAACATGCAAAGCAAGGAGGGTTCCCTGCAAACTCAGTAAGTGAAGTCATGACAATTATTGACCCGACAACAGCAGAGTAATTTTGCGTTGACAATTTCAGAGGCAAATCTATTGGACAGATGATATAAAAACCTGCCCATAATTCAGTAGGCGACCCCGCCAGTTGATACCAACGGGGTGCTCTTTCACTATTAGTGATCAGCGTTACCATTCAAAATCGGTCTCGCTGATGAAGCAGTAATCCAACCCAACGGCCCTGGCTCATTCCAGCATACTCACCGAAGGTTCTCCTTTCGTGACATGAAAATATTTTTCAAGTTCTTCTTCGAAGAAAAATTTTTCCTGCCCAAACGCCGGTACCAGATGATCAATCCACTCCGCCTTTGGATCATATTCCGCAAAGAAAGGACGATCCACCCAATCCGGATTGCGACCCTGCAGAAAACGAAGGGTCATGATCTTTGTTTTTTTGCCATTGATCGGTATTTCACTCACACCCAACATTTGCACTTTACCGGGCATACAAGACATACTCGGCCCGCGTACGGTGCGACATACACCACTGACCCGTTGATATGCTTCCTGGAAGATCCGCCACGCTTCGACGAGTGTCACCGAAAAGTAATGTTGCGCCCCGGTATCCCGCGCCATAAACATGTAATAAGGGATGCAGTTCTGGTTGACCTGCATCCGCCACATTTCGGCCCAGACATCAGCGGAATCGTTGATGTTGCGCATAATGGGGGATTGGGTGCGTATCTGAGCTCCCGTCTTTCTCACTCTTCGAATCGCCTCCTTGACAGCCTCCGTGGACATTTCAACAGGATGATTGAAATGCGCCATGATGGCCAGATTTTTCCCGGACTTTACCACCTTCTCAAACAAACTCAAGGTATCCGCTGCATCCGGATCTGAGATAAATTTGTACGGCCAATATCCGAGTGCCTTGGTACCAAGTCGAATCGTTTGCAGGTTAGGAATATCGGCATCCAACAGTGGTTCGATATAGGACGCCAGGTTCTTCGCCTTCATAATAAGTGGATCACCGCCGGTAAACAATACGTCAGTGACTTCTGTATGTTCCCGAACATATTGAACCAATAATTCGGATTCCCGCATAGCAAACTTCCATTCGTCCATACCTACAAACTGAGGCCACCGAAAACAAAAAGTACAATAAGCGTGACACGTCTGTCCGTTGCTGGGGAAAAACAAAACGGTTTCTTTGTACTTATGCTGGATACCGGTCAGTTTAGTTCCATCCAATTCCGGCACGTTATGTTCCATTTGGCCGGCCGGGTGCGGATTGAGTTGTTGCCTGATATGATTGGCCGTCTTTTTTATCTCCATCTTATCCCCTCCGCGGCGCAACACTGCTGCCATTTCTTCAAAGTGTTCGGGAATCAACATATCCTTTTGAGGAAAGGTCAGTATGTAAATCGGATCATCGGGCACATTTTCCCATTGGATCAATTCATCCACGACATAGTTATTCGTTTTAAATGGCAATACATTTCCGACGACCTCTATTTCAAATCGTTGTTCTTCTGTCAACAATTGTACCTGAGGGAGCTGTCTGAAATTGTTAAGTGAATACGCTTTATACTTCATTTACATTTTGATTAGTAATATGATAGAATGGTTTATTATTTCTTGAGCCAGTCGGCCAGGATTTGCGTTCCCCGGATCACTTTGGGACAATACATTTCGAGAAAATCATCTGGCAAAGGTTCATGCACCGGGCGAACCTGGGCGGCTGCCAAAGCGGTAGCACCATCAAAATCTACGTATGCCATCCGGGCGGTAAATTCTTCTTTCGGCCGACCGAAAGGTGTACCGCTCAATAAGGCTACACCGGTTTCTTCCAAAAGTCTTGCACACAAATCGCCGGACGAAAGGATCCCTTTTGCATGAAAGTAGTCAGTGTAATTGTGGAAGTCCAGGAAAAAATAAAATCCTCCTACCGGATCATGCACACACACGTTGGCATCACGTAGGATCTTCACGCATGCCTGCCCGAGATGAGAGAGGATTTTTCGTTCTTGCCATAGATATTCTTCGATTTCGATTCCGCCTTTGAAGGCCTGAATGGCTGCAAACTGAATAGGGGCGCTCACGGAGGTGTATGTTTCACTGGCCACAACAGCCATCTTGTCCATCAGCCATTTTAGATCAGGTGGAAAGGTGAATGACCCCAGCCGCCATCCTCCTGCCCCACACCATTTGGAGAGTCCCGAACTGACGATCGTTCCTTCAGGATAGAAACGAGCAATGGAGATATGACGCCCCTGATGATGTAGCTGACCATAGATTTCATCCGATAGAATGACGATATGATGTTCCCTGGCCAGATCGGCGATTTTCTTTAAAGCATCTTCTGTCAAGGTGACACCATCCGGATTGCCAGGATAATTGAGAATCATCAAGGCGGGTTTGGTACTGCGGGATTTTCGTTCCAGTAAGAATCGTTCGAATCGTTCCGGTGTAAGATGCCATTGATCATCAAACGAAGTCTGGATCATCGTGATCTGTTTGCCGAGAATTTTTGCCTGCGGCACATACGATACCCAGGAAGGACTGACAACGATGATTTCACCATTGAAGACTAACTGGAGGAGAAAGACGAGTTCTTTTGAACCGGGACCGATAATCACGCCTTCGGCACTTGCCTGAAAACCATCTTTCCTGCGGTGAAAGGCCGCTACCGCTTCCCGTAACCGGGGATGACCTTTGACCGGGAGATAATCTTTTTGAGGAGCGTGGAGACGCAAGGCTTCTACCACACGATTGGGAACCGGAAAAGGCGATTGACCAAGTCCAAATTTATAGATCATTCTCCCTTCGGCAATAAGCTCACGAGAGCGATCATTGATCGCCAGTGTGGCCGATTCATCCATATCCTGGAGAAAAGGATGAATACATTCCGCTATTACTGCGTTAAGAACAGACATGTGATTAAAAGATTGCTTGAAATGAGTAGAAATAAAATGTGCTGACACAGCGTCGAAAAACGCTAATCCGAATTTAGTATTACTGCACTCAGAAAGCGTCCACTTTACATCATTGCAGTTAAACGGATATTCCACAACAGGACGAAAAATATGTTCGTCCTGTTTTATTCCAATTTTTCAAAAATAAGGAAAATTTTCGAATTCACCAAAAGCTGGTTAACTCTCTCACTAAGTGATTGCATCATTTTCAATATTTACTTCCGTGAGACCAATTAAAAATCAGCATAACCGTACCTGTGGAATATCAGCGTGACATAAAAGAAAAATCATTTCCACTGATCATTGTATTTGACAGCCAAAATCAACGAAGCTATAATTACATCCTAAGAACCATTGATTACCTGATAAGTAACGAACAAATACCTGCCTCCATCATCATTGGTGTGGAATCAACAAAAGAAAACAGATAGAATATATCAAGCAGATTTGACTATAGGCAAAAAGGATTGAACTATATCACCATCTTGACTTTTCCAGCAAATTATTGAGGTATATTCACGTCAAAATGAAACAGGCATGGCAGAGACATGTCATTCAGCAATATGCTCCGCCCGCGACGATGAAAGATCATCCGTAACTTGCAAACGCTTAAGCACCATGAATCTACCAAAATATCCATCTCTCTACGAGGTCAATACCAGGGTCTGGCTTACAGCATTGTCTCAGCAGCTGGGGCGCAAGGCCACGCTTGACGATATCCCGGATACATCGCTCGATGAATTTGCAACAATGGGATTTGACTGGATATGGTTTTTGAGTGTATGGATCACTGGTCCAATGGGCCAGAAGATATCGCGTGAAAATAAAGGATGGAGAAAGGAGTTTGAAGAGACACTGGATGATTTGAAGGAAGAAGATATCGGTGGTTCCGGTTTTGCTATCGCTGGATACGCAGTGCATCCTGATCTTGGCGGTGATGCTGCATTATGCCGTCTTCGTGAAAGGATGCGTGACCGTGGCCTTAAATTGATGCTTGATTTTGTACCCAATCACATGGGTCCTGATCATCCATGGGTGTATGAGCATCCTGAATATTTTATAACTGGCACTGCGCAGGAACTCGAAAATAATCCATTAAATTATACCCGCGTCGAAAGCCAGGCAGGCGAGGTCATCATGGCTTACGGTCGTGATCCCTATTTTGCAGGCTGGCCTGATACAGTCCAAATAGATTTTAGTCATCCCGGCGTATTGCAAGCGATGAAGGATGAGTTGCATCGTATCTCCGGCCAATGTGATGGTGTACGATGTGACATGGCCATGCTGATCCTGCCTGATGTTTTTGAAAAGACATGGGGCCGTAAAGCGCTTCCTTTCTGGCCGGATGTGATACAGGAAGTCCGTGAGAAAATTCCCCATTTCATGTTTATGGCGGAGGTATATTGGGATATGGAATACACGCTGCAGCGGCAAGGATTTGATTATGCTTATGACAAGAGGCTCTATGACCACTTGAAAGAAGGTAATGCAAGGACGGTGCGTGAACATTTAAACACAGAGCGTGACTACCAGGACAAGCTAGCGCGCTTTCTTGAAAATCATGATGAGCACCGTGCGGCGGCATCATTCGATATAAACAAACATGAAGCCGCCGCTGTGATCACCTTCCTCTCTCCTGGTCTACGATTTTTGCATCAGGGGCAATTGGAAGGAAGAAAAAAACGTATCTCTCCTCACTTGGTCCGCGCGC
>JBBRDL010000133.1:0-9709 GCA_038203965.1 Chitinophagales bacterium
ACAGATCTTTTTCAGTTTGTCCTGGCGATGGCTGGCAAGGTAGCTGCTTCTGTGTTTCTTGTCAATAAGCCTGAAATCGGTGGCTTGACCTCCTTGCTTTCAAAGCCTGAAATACAAAATGTCATGTCTGTATTTCCTGACTGGAGTGAACCTGGATCCTGGGTGCCTATCTTTCTCATCCCCCTGGCTGTGCAGTGGTGGAGCAGTTGGTATCCGGGTGCAGAGCCAGGAGGTGGCGGATACATCGCGCAACGAATGCTAGCTGCTAAAAATGAAAGGCATGCGATGGGGGCTACTTTGTTTTTTAATGTTACCCATTATGCGCTCCGTCCATGGCCATGGATTATCATAGCACTTTGTTCTATCATTATTTTTCCAACCACAGCCGACATTGCTAAAGCATTTCCACATGTGGATCCATCTATCATCAGGGATGATCTGGCCTTTCCGGCGATGATTTCGTTTCTACCCACAGGCTTGCTGGGCCTTGTTGTAGCAGCGCTGATCGCTGCATTTATGTCCACGATCGCCACGCATCTCAATTGGGGTTCATCCTACATCATCAATGATTTCTACGGCCGCTTTATCAATCGTCAAGCCAGTGAAAAGAAACTGGTTGGAATCGCCCGATGGACGACGCTAGGCCTGATGATCATCGCATCCCTGGTGGCGACACAACTTAACAGCGCCTTACAAGCCTTCAATATCTTATTACAAATCGGTGCAGGTACAGGACTCATTTTTATACTGAGATGGTTCTGGTACAGAATCAATGCATGGTCAGAAATATCGGGCATGGTTCTCAGTTTTTGTGTTGCTGTCTATTTTGAATTGATCTACAGCGGCTCTATGGCATCGCATGAAAAACTAGTGTGGGGAGTTCTGATCACAACCATCGGATGGATAACAATCACCTTGATGACGAAACCGGAATCTAATGAGGTACTAAAGAAGTTTTACATACAGGTAAGGCCTCATAAACTTGGCTGGAATAGCTGGCTTAGAAAATCACCTGCTATCGCTGCTCCGGAAAAAGAAGGATCAGGAATGCTTCCTGAACTAATGGCTATGATCACAGGCTGTCTTATGGTGTATGGCTTGTTATTTGGATTGGGCTATTTAATTTATGGGAATATGATCAATATGATGATCTCCTTTGCCGTGGCATTTGTCTCCACATTTATTTTATTCAGATTGTGGCCTAAATTATCATTTGCTTAACAACAACTCACATCAATTGATTCAAGGGGAAATATTTTTACGGACGAGCATAGCCACCTGAAAGACCCATAGCACCGCTGCAGCAGCTACAAACAAAAATGCGATCCGAAGATTTGAAAGTTGCGCGATAAATCCAATTAAGACAGGTCCCCCAAGAAAAGCAGTCATTCCAAAACTATTCATCGTAGCTAACCCTGCACCCGGAGGCAAACCAGGAACCCTCGCAGCTGCTCCATACAGAATCGGAGAAGCTACCGATATGCCCAAACCCGTGAGCATGAATCCAGGCAAGGCCACCCAAAGAGTTCCGGAAAGGATAATCACCGAAAGGCCCATCACAACCAGTATTCCTGCGATCATAAATATTTTCATATTTCCGTAACGAGCGATGAGTCCATCTCCCAGGAAACGACCCGTGGCCATGAAGAACGCATATATTCCAAAGCCAAAACCCGCAATGGCTTCAGGAGCTCCCATCAAATCTTTTAAATACACAGCAGACCAATCCGCAATCGTCCCTTCCGTCAAATAAGTGCACAAACTTATACTGATCAGTATCCAGAGTATCCGGGTAGGTTTATACATTGAAATAGGCGGACCTGTCGGCTGTTTGTTTTTCTCCCAGTTTTCATGAATCAACTGAAGATCTTTTCGAATGGACCAGACTATTAAAAAAGTAACCAGTGCTATCAGCATTTCAAATATCAGGTAAGGACTGATCCAGGAGCCGAAGAGTTTGTTGAACCCAACCACCGAAATCCCTGAAATAAAAGCGCCGATCATCGCTCCAAGGCTCCACATACCGTGACATGCTGACATGATCTTAAGTCCGTGTTCTTCCTCAAGATCAGAGGCACAGGTATTCATGGCTACATTGGCGGCTGCAAAAGTTGCTCCTCCTACTATCAATCCAAACCCAACTAACCAAATAGATGGCGCGAGGATTGGAAATGTAAACGTCAATCCCATCAGCACTATGAATACCAAGGCTGTCCAGACAGCTCCCCATCGTGATATAAAATAAACTGATAGTGCATTAGCGATAAGTGTGCCTACAGGCATACATAGTAAAAGCAAACCAAGCTGTGCCTCATCCAACTGAAATTTATCCTTTACATAAGGAATGAATGAAGCCCATACTCCGAAGACAAGTCCGCAAAGTGCAAAAATGATCCCTGTAGCCCTGGCTGCAGGATGAAGAAATAAATGTCTGAGATGTAGCACGCTGGTTTGGGCAGAATTAATTTAATTTTTCAATAGCACTACTCAGCGTTTTGAGGGGTCTGCCATGGATCAAGCAATTTAAAATCTTCTCTTACCGGCAAAAATGCATCAATAACCTTGCATGTACTGATGGCCCTGGCAGTATGCGGAACATTGGAAGGAATAAAAACACTATTGCCCGGCGTCAGGATTTGGGTGTCGCCATCCAACGTAAATTCAAGTTGGCCTTCAATCATGTGTGTCCACTGTTCGTGCACATGCTGATGCTCAGGCAGTAAAGCCCCCTCTTCAAGGATCAGGTGACCAAACGTAAGTTGATCAGAATGGTAAAGTGCTCCATGAATCCCATTCATGAGTTTCTGATGGGGGATTGTATTAAAGTTGAGAAATGGCATATGGCTACTATTTACAGAAGGCTAAAGGTAAGAGAAAGCGATTACAGGAAAAGCGGTAAAAAGGGCCAGGCAAAAAAGAAAACATAATCATCCCTAATACGTTCCCGATATAGCCAGACAACTTATTGGACTAGAGACAGCATTTTAAGTTCATTATTGGATTCTGGACTACAGGATGTATTTTCACCTCTATTCTAAAACTGGTCTGTGGCCAATCCATTAACGATATATTACCATTTAATATGACCCTTGAAGAACGAATATTGGCATCGGAAACACGCATATTTAAAGCCGTTTTTCCAAACACCACAAACCATTACGACACCCTTTTTGGCGGCACTGCTATGCACCTGATGGATGAAGTTGCTTTTATCACGGCTACTAGGTTTAGTAGACAAAAAATGGTTACTGTGAGCAGCGATAAAATTGATTTTACCAAACCCATTCCGGCAGGTACGATTATTGAATTACAGGGCCGGGTGGTCTATGTCGGCAAGACTAGTTTAAAAGTACAGGTGGATATATTTATAGAGGAAATGTACTCGGATCACAGGGAGAAAGCTATCACCGGTGTATTTTCGCTTGTCGCCATTGATGAACATAAGAAACCTGTTCCGGTCATTCGTTGATCATAAACGACAGCTGTTGATTGAATAAGTCCCCGGCTTGATTTTGCGATTTGATTTTTTAAACTAATTTTAGAATATGAAACTATTCGCCAGGCTAAGCGCCACTTTTATCACCAGAGCAATCATACTCTCATGCCTTCTATTGGTTTATGCAGGAGCTACTGCCCAGATATCACCTCCCGGATATGAAAGGGAAATGAAAATGAGGGAAGCTGAGAAGCAAATGTCCATGCTTGATCGCGATACCATTACGGTCACTGACACTGTTGTAGTCTTTGATCCGACTACATACGAGGAGTCCGTTATGGTGGTGAATACCAAATATTCTCTGCGGGATTATTGCAAAAACGTCCTTGGTATTCCAGACCCTGATATACTACTTGATAGAAAGCCTCACACTATTGTTGATCCTAAAAATTATGGGGATATGATCATCAGGCTGAATGAAGGAGGGAAGATTGATACGATTCAAAATTAAAGGAGCAGGGAGCAGGGAGCAGGGAACAGTGAACAAGGAACAGGGAGCAGGGAACAAGGAACAAGGAACAGCGGAAATTTTCAACTAGCAGCGTGAACTATTAACCCCGGGGTTTTCGGAGCCATGTTGCTGAAAGCAACGAAGTGGAGAAACACAGGGGAGACAGATTTTGTAAAAAAATCTGGACGGGGCAAGGAACAAGGAATAAGGAACATGGAGCAAGGAACAAGGAATAAGGAACATGGAACAAGGAACATGGAATATCGAAGTATGAAATAATATTTCAGTCAAGGTCAGCTTTTCACCCTTCCCTTCGGCAAGCTCAGGGACCCGGTGGTAACCCGGGGTTTCAGAAGAGCCAAGTTCCACAGAAAAAAGTGACTGGAGAACACAGGGATCGCTTATAGACGCAGCCGTATTAAGCGAGGGCAAAAAATCACCGAAGTACCACCCTGCTCCCTATCTTTAACTCCATTGAATACTAAATACTACACAACATGAAACGTAAAGATTTTCTAAAAGGAATAGGATTAGCAGGTGCTGCCTCCATGATATCAGGCACGGTGAGTTCCTCATCACGTGCATTCCCAAACGGGCCATTGCCGCCCAACTGCGCGCTCATTCCATCTGAAACCGCCGGTCCATTTCCGCTCGATCTGACAGAAAACCAAGTCTTTTTCAGACAGGATGTACGTGAAGACAGAACTGGTGTACTGCTACATCAGCGCATTAAAATCATTGGTATGGAAAACTGTCTACCTATGTCCAATGTGCGCGTGAATATCTGGGCCTGTGACAAAGATGGATTGTATTCAGGCTATGGAGCGGAGACAGGCAAAACATATATGCGCGGATACCAGATCACAGATGTAAATGGAGAAGTCAATTTTACAACTATCCTCCCTGGCTGGTACAATGGAAGGATATGTCATATCCATTTTCAGGCCTATGTCAGTTCTGTTTATGCCGCTATCTCCCAATTGACGTATCCTATTGCAGAGAAGAATGCGATCTATGCGGCTCATCCTGACCAATATACCAAAGGGTTGGATCCATTGTCTTTCAACAATGATGGCGTTTTCGCAGATGGCTATGCCTACCAGCTTGCCACCCTGACACCCAATCCGGATACAGGAGGCTATGACTCCTATCTCGAAGTCACAATTCAAGGCTCAGGATTGACATCCCTGGCAAAAGCTGAACCAGAGACAGGCGGCCAATTCAGATTATATCAGAATCATCCCAATCCGTATGTTGATTCAACCACTATTCCTTTTGATATGATCCATTCAGGGGATGCTTTCCTTGAAATTTGGAGCTTATCCGGGAAAAAGATCACCGAATTGAGCAAATACGGACTGAATCCGGGACGCCATACTTTTGATATCTATGTGCCCTCTTTAAATATTCCTGCCACAAATTATGCCTATCAGCTGCGCGTGGAAAATACTTCCGGAATCCACAGGCAAACGAAATTAATGTCCCATGGATGAGCAATCTACATGAGAAATGACATTATTTTTTAAATAAAATAGGAAGATCAGGAACATAACTATAGTTGATACGTTTGATCCCTTTCATACCCAAATCTTCGATCCAATGCACGGGCTATCAGGTGTATGCGATGGTCGATGTATTATTTAAGTAAACAAAGGATATCGCAAAAATTACGCCCTGAAGATTGAGTGTTAATGCAAAAAATATATATTTGCAAATAATAGGATGACCCGTAGAAAACTCATCATACCGATCTTAGCACTTGTTGCTTGCCTTTTGGTTAGAGATGTTGTCGCGTGCCTCAATTACATTCCCGGGTATTTTATCTTCGCTGAAATACTTGAGGATAAAGAGTGTTCAAGTAAAGGTGAAAAGGAAAGCAAAAAGGAAACGGATGAATCCAAAATCACTCATTTCCTCGACACAGCACCATCCATGCTCGTTTGTGCACCTGCTATTCCTATCAGCGATGAATTAAATCATACCTCGTTACCCTTCGAGATTCTCTATCCCCCGCCCAACCAGGCCTAATTCTGTCAGCGTTTATAGTACCATTCCAAACGGAATGAATATTACCGCATGAGGCATGCCCATGGCTGCTCTTATCCAGGTATCCGCGTACTATTCCCATGTTTATTTTTTTTAATGCACTAATTCAACGCACTGAAGAATGGAAGATTCCTATAATAAAATATTTGAAGGTAACCGTAAATGGGTCGAGGATATGAACCAACAAGACCCTCTTTTTTTTGAAAAACTTGCGAAAGGCCAAAGGCCGCCATTGTTATGGATCGGTTGCTCCGATAGCCGGGTCCCGGCCAATGAAATCACAGGGACATTGCCAGGAGAAGTATTTGTCCACCGCAATATCGCCAACATGGTCGTGCATACAGACATGAGTATGCTGAGTGTACTTGACTATGCTGTGAATATACTTGAAGTCAAACACGTCATCGTCTGCGGTCATTATGGTTGCGGAGGTGTACTGGCCGCTATGAGCAATACACAGGTGGGACTGATCGACAATTGGCTGAGACATATCAAGGATGTGTACAGGTTGCATCAACAAGAGCTCGATGCAATCTATGATAGCGAAAATAGGGGAAGACGGCTTGTAGAATTGAACGTGATCGAACAGGTCTATGATCTTTGTAAAACCTCCATTGTCCAGAATGCATGGACCAAAAACAAACGACCTCATGTGCATGGTGTCGTGTATGACCTCAACAATGGACTGCTGGTCGATCTCAATTGCACCGTGCGGGACAATCAGGAGATGGCAGACATCTATGTGTTTGACGATGGTGCAGTGGTTTGAGTGATGTTTCTATTTAAATCATTAAACGAAATCAAATGAATCAGGATACAACTTTAAAGAGGATTCTCTTTTTTCTGACACCGGTCGATGGCCGCTATGAAGATCTCAAGAAAGGCAATCTGACAAGGAATATATTTAAAGATCTCACAGCAGGATTGATCGTAGCGATGGTGGCCATTCCCTTGGCCATGGGGTTTGCTATGGCATCAGGGTTACGCCCCGAACAAGGAATTGTTGGTGGAGCGGTAGCCGGATTGATGGGAGCTTTATTCGGTGGATCCAAGTACCAGGTGTATGGGCCTACAGCAGCATTCATTCCGGTGATTGCCGGATTGATGGCTACGTATAATCATACCTTTCTTGTGTTGGTGTCTATCGTAGCCGGTGTGATGCTCATGCTTTCCGGCGTTTTACGGATGGGAAAAATTGTCGAGAGAGTACCACACTCTATTGTGGTCGGATTCACCATTGGTATAGCCATTGTCATTGCTTTCTCACAAGTTGGTGAAGTATTCGGACTCAATGTAAAAGTTGGCTATGGAATAGTAGAACAATTGACCGTACTCCTAACCTATATAGGCCAGACTAATTTATTTGCAGTAGGATTGGCCCTTATCACGTTTATTTTCTGCAAATTTTTTATCAAAGTATCACCGTTTATCCCGGGCCCGCTCATTGCGCTTGGGTTTGGATTGATTGCCGCCAAAACCTTTTGGGCTGATAAAGGACTCGTCCTCATCATGGATAAATACGGCGCCATCCCTACAGATTTTTTTGTGATCACCTTTCCAGCACTCCCCGATCTGATGACCGCCAAGGTTTTATTTGACATCGTCTATTTTGCTGGCGCTATTTTTATTGTTGCATCTATTGAAAGCCTCCTTTGTTCAAGGATGGCCGACCGCCTTGCCGGTAATAAAGGAAAGCCCTATAATCCAAACAAGGAATTGTGGGGTCAGGGGATAGTCAATATCATAACTCCGATCATGAATGGATTTCCACATACGGGTGCTTTGGCGCGTACGGCTGTCAATATCAAACTAGGCGCCGTTTCCCCGATTGCCGGGATTGCTAAATTCGCATTTAAACTCCTTTTAGCATTTTATCTCGCAGCTCAACTTGAACAGGTACCTATGGCATGTATCGGAGGTATCCTGTTGTATATAGCCAGTGGCATGGTGAAAAGGAAGGAAGTAAAAGAGGTGTTAGGTATGAATCGATTTCATATTTTCCTCATGCTCTACACAGCTTTAATGGTTCCCTTGACTGGGTTTATGACGGCTGTCGTTTCCGCTATCGTCATTTATGTGATTGGGTATCGATGGTTTGATAGAGCTCATGGCCATCCGCAAACCCATCTGATCCAAAATACGGAAGAAACCGAAGCCAATGAAATGGCAGAAACAAATTCAAAATGAATTTGAAAAATCTGTGAGGTATATTTAGTCTCTAATGATGGAGAGGCTAATGCCATTTCATTCTCATCTATTTAATAAAGTAATATCATGAAGAATACAATTCTCTTATTAACTGATTTTTCCGAAAACGCACGGAATGCTATCTATTATGCACTGGAGGCATTCCCACCCGATCAATATTCATATGTTCTCTTACATTGCTATCCACGTATCCATACGACAGCTGATGTCACTATATCGCTGAGTGACAAAATGCGTCAGGAATCATATGCTGCATTAGAAGCAGAAGCCAATGTAATCCGCCAACATCTTGGTATCGCTGTTTCGTTTGATAAAATGGCCTACTTAGGTTTTCTCAACGAAGCCGTGAATCATGTTGCAGCGGAAAAACACCCCGATCTTGTCGTCATGGGCACCAAAGGTGAAACAGGTCTGCCGGCCATCTTGCTCGGAAGCCATGCATCTTCCCTGATCAAAGCAATCAATATCCCTCTACTCATCATTCCTGAACAAGCTACATTTAGTGGCCTGAAGAATGTTGTTCTGGCGGCTCATCTGCATAGCCTTAGTAAACCTGTACACCTTGAGCCGCTGAAGGAATTAGCGGAAATATTCGATAGTAAGCTGACCGTGATCAATGTGGTTAAGGATGAAAAACATCATGGTGACGCTGAAAATGGCGAAAGTAAATCTTTGAAAATGTCCTTCTCCGAAAACCAAATCGAATTCAAGTTTGTATATGACCACAATATCGAACACGGTATCGCCCAATACGTACACAACAATCCATGCGATCTACTGGTCGTCGTCGAGCGAAACCGCAGTTTTATCGTTGATTTGTTCCACAAAAGCGTCAGCCAAAATCTGGCCCTTCACAGCGAAACACCCTTGCTTGTATTGCATGCATAAGATGTGAGTTGCGGTTGCTGAGCTGAAGCACATGGTTGAGTCTTAGCAAGTCGAAGCATGAGTTGCGAGGTGCGAAAACCCTATAGAATTTTTAACTACTAACGGACTACTGACTTACTAGCTTCTAACTTCTAACTTTCTGCTGCATCGCATTCTGAGAATCCATCTTTTTATGGTTTTTAAAGACCTGAAAGCGTGAGGGTAATTCTTTTACCGGCCAGTTATTATTAACTAGATCAATATCAGCTGTCTCTTTGTAAGGATCGATCACGATACCAGTCACTTCTTTATTCTTCACAAAGACTTTTCTAAATTTAGTTTCATTTTTACGCCATATTTCTACCGGAACCTTCTCGACTTCCTTTGTCCCGTCGACAAATGTCCACTCAATGATCACCACCATGACCAGACCACCTTTATTACTGAAGAAGAGTTCGTCATAATTATTGACCCCATATTTTTCTTGCTTTTCTTTTTCTGTAAAGGTTTCATCATATAACCAGGTTGTCGTAGAGGCTGTCTTTGCCTTCCCAGGGTTTATAATCAACATAAAAATCCCGCAGATCAGGATCTTCATCAATGGCATATTTCATCCCGGCTTCCTTATTTCAAGGACATGG